>NZ_JBLRVZ010000031.1:0-233351 GCF_048159505.1 Streptomyces sp. T028 | reverse complement strand
CGCA
Source organism: Streptomyces sp. T028 (assembly GCF_048159505.1). Classification (NCBI taxonomy): domain Bacteria; kingdom Bacillati; phylum Actinomycetota; class Actinomycetes; order Kitasatosporales; family Streptomycetaceae; genus Streptomyces; species Streptomyces sp. T028. The sequence goes on along the minus strand of NZ_JBLRVZ010000031.1, from coordinate 233,347 downwards.
CCAGACGCCGCCGGGCCCGCCCTACGGGCGGACGACGCTACTTTCGAAACACGCCCTAGCCCATTCGGGGATGCCTGTCCCAGAAGTCGGCGAGGGCGTGGGCCGTCGGCAGGGGCTGGTCCAGGTTCGGTGAGTGCTCGGCCTCCGGGACGACGGTCCGGTCGGCCCGCAGCCGTACGGCCATCTCGTCCAGGAGGGGAAGCGGCCAGGTGTCGTCGCGCGCACCCGACAGCACATGGAACGGCAGCGGTACGGCGGCCAGTTCGGCGACGCGGTTCGGCTCCGCGCACAGCTGACGGCCCGTGGCGAGCAGCTGGGCGGGCTTGTGGTTCAGCCAGCGCAGCCGCAGCTGCTCCGGATGCCCGAAGCCACGTGCCGGACCGCCGACCTCCTCCGGCGGACCCATCGCCAGGATCGCCTCCCACACCTCGGGCATCGCCATCACGGCGAGCGCGTCGTGCAGCAGCTTCACGCGTACCTTCTGCGACTCCGAGATCTCGGCCGGGCCGGAGGACATCAGGGTGAAGGACACGAAGGGGGAGCGGTCGAGCAGGACCGCCGCCCGGGCGATCTGGCCGCCCAGGGAGTGCCCCACGAGATGCAGGGGCGTGCCGAGCGCCTCCGCCTGCGCGAGCACATCCTGGGCCAACTCCTCCCGGGCGTACGGGGATTCGTCGTCGGCAGGCCCGTCCGACTCGTTCTGCCCGCGTCCGTCCACGGCGATCATCCGGTAGCCGCGCGCCGCGAGGGGACGGTGCAGGTGGTGGAAGTCCTCCTTGCTGCCGGTGAACCCGGGCAGCAGCAGCGCCACGCCCCGCTCCTCGACGCCGGCGGCCACCGGCGAGTCGACGACGGCGAAGTCACCGCGCGCGGTCCGCAGGGCGTACGCACGGGCGCCGGGAGGCGGAGGGAACGGGGTCGAGGAGTCGATCGGCCTGGTCACGTGCCGAGGCTACCCGGAGGGGCACACGGCGGAACGCGGGGCCGTCGCCGAAGGCGGACCGGAACACCGAGGGCCCGGCTCCTCCGAACGGGGAGGAGCCGGGCCCTCGGGCCGTGCAGCCGGTACGTCAGCTGTCCGTGGGTTCCGCTGCGGCCGTGGCCTTGCGGGTGCGGCGCACCCTCGGCTTCGCCTCGGCCGTGTCGACCGCGGTTTCCGCGGTTTGTGCTGTGGCCGCGGTCTTGCGGGTGCGGCGCGGCTTGGCCTCCGCCTCCTGAGCCGTGGCCTGGGCCGGGATCTCGGCGGTCACCGTCGTCGCCGCGGTCTTGCGGGTGCGGCGTGGCCTGGCCTCGGCGGCTTCGGCCGTGTCGACCGCGGTTTCCGCCGCGGCGGCCGTCTTCCGCGTCCGACGGGGCTTGACCTCGGCGGCTTCGGCCGGTGCGGCGGCGGTCTTGCGGGTGCGGCGCGGCCTGGCCTCCGTGCCCTCGGCCGTGTCGACGGCGGTTTCCGCCGTGGCCGCGGTCTTGCGCGTGCGGCGGGGCTTCGCCTCGACCGCCTCGGCGGTGTCGACGGCGGCCTCGGCCGCAACCGTGGCCTTGCGGGTGCGGCGCGGCTTGGCCTCGGTGCCCTCCGCCGTGTCCACGGCCGCCTCAGCGGTCGCGGCGGCGGTCTTGCGCGTCCGGCGCGGCTTCGCCTCCGGCTCCTGAGCCGTGGCCTGGGCCGGGATGCCGGCCGTGGTGACCGTCTCCGGGGCCTCGGCGGCCTTGCGGGTGGTCCGGCGCCGGGGCTTGGCCTCGGCGGCCTCGGCCGTGTCGACCGCGGTTTCCGCCGCGGCGGCCGTCTTGCGCGTGCGGCGCGGCTTGGCGGCGGCCTCCGGGGCCGTCTCCGTGGCCTCGACGGCCTGGACCGTCTCCACCGCGGCCTCGGCCGGAGCGGCGGCGGCCGTCTTGCGGGCGCGGCGCGGCTTGGCCTCGGTGCCCTCCGCCGTGTCCACGGCCGCCTCAGCGGTCGCGGCGGCGGTCTTGCGGGTGCGGCGGGGCTTCGCCTCGACTGCCTCGGCGGTGTCGACGGCGGCCTCGGCCGCAACCGTGGCCGTGGCCTTGCGCGTGCGGCGGGGCTTCGTCTCGACCGCCTCGGCGGTGTCCACGGCGGCCTCGGCCGGAGCGGCGGCGGCCGTCTTGCGGGTGCGGCGCGGCTTGGCCTCGGCGGCCTCCGGGGCTGGCTCCACCGGCTGGACCGTCTCCACGGCGGTCTCGGCGGCCGGAACCGCCGTCGTCGCCTTGCGGGTGCGGCGGCGCGGCTTGGCGGTGACCTCGAGGGCCGCTTCCGTGCCCTCGGCCGTGTCCACGGCCGTTTCGGCGGCCGGGGTCTGAGCCGACGTCAGCTCCGGGGCGGTCTCGGCGGCCGGTGCCGTCACCGCCGTCTCCGCGGACCTGCGGGTGCGGCGGCGGCGCGGCTTGGCCGCGGCCTCGGTGCTGAGCGGAGCCTCGGGGGCGTCCAGGGACGGGCCCTCCGCGGTCGTCAGGGCCGCCTCCGCGGCCTCGGGGGCCGCGGGCGTCACCGTGGTCACGGCAGCCGCCTCGGCGGCCGCTCCGGCGCGTGTACGGCGTCGGCGGCGCGGCGTGCGGGACGCGGCGGCCTCCTCGGCCACCGGCGTCTGCTCCGCCGTCGAGACCTCCGGCGTTCCGTCGAGCACGGCTCCGCCGCGTGTACGGCGTCGGCGGCGCGGCGTACGGGCCGGACGCTCGCGCTCGGAACGGTCGGGACGGCCGTCGGAACGGGAGTCGCCCCGGCCGCCGCGCTCGCCCCGGCCACCACGGCCGCCACGTGCACCGCGGCCGCCCGGCTCGCCCAGGTCCTCCAGCTCCTCCGCGTCCAGCCCCGCGCGCGTGCGCTCGGAGCGCGGCAGGACACCCTTGGTGCCCGCCGGGATGTTCAGCTCCTCGAAGAGGTGCGGGGAGGTCGAGTACGTCTCCGGCGGATCGTTGAACGAAAGCTCCAACGCTTTGTTGATCAGCTGCCAGCGGGGGATGTCGTCCCAGTCGACGAGCGTGATCGCCGTACCCGACGCGCCCGCGCGGCCCGTACGGCCGATGCGGTGCAGGTATGTCTTCTCGTCCTCGGGGGACTGGTAGTTGATGACGTGGGTGACGCCCTCGACGTCGATGCCGCGCGCGGCGACGTCGGTGCAGACGAGGACGTCCACCTTGCCGTTGCGGAAGGCGCGCAGCGCCTGCTCGCGGGCGCCCTGGCCGAGGTCGCCGTGGACCGCGCCGGAGGCGAAGCCGCGCTGCTTGAGCTGGTCGGCGAGATCGGCGGCGGTGCGCTTCGTACGGCAGAAGACCATGGCCAGGCCCCGGCCGTCGGCCTGCAGTATGCGCGCGACCATCTCCGGCTTGTCCATGTTGTGCGCGCGGTACACGTGCTGCGAGATGTTCGCGACGGTCACGCCCTCGTCGTCCGGCGCGGTGGCGCGGATGTGCGTGGGCTGCGACATGTAGCGGCGGGCGAGACCGATGACCGCGCCCGGCATGGTCGCCGAGAACAGCATGGTCTGACGGCGCGCCGGCAGCAGGTTGATGATCTTCTCGACGTCGGGCAGGAAGCCCAGGTCGAGCATCTCGTCGGCCTCGTCGAGGACGAGGGACTTGATGTGCTGGAGGTTGAGCTTCTTCTGGCCCGCGAGGTCGAGCAGCCGGCCCGGGGTGCCGACGACGACGTCGACACCCTTCTTGAGGGCCTCGACCTGGGGCTCGTAGGCCCGGCCGCCATAGATCGCCGTCACGCGCACGTTGCGCACCTTGCCGGCGGTCAGGAGGTCGTTGGTGACCTGGGTGCACAGCTCGCGCGTGGGGACGACGACGAGCGCCTGCGGGGCGTCGGTGAGGTCCTCGGGCCTGGCGCGGCCGGCCTCGACGTCGGCAGGGACGGTCACGCGCTCGAGGAGCGGGAGCCCGAAGCCGAGCGTCTTGCCGGTGCCGGTCTTGGCCTGGCCGATGACGTCCGTGCCCGACAGGGCCACGGGGAGCGTCATCTCCTGGATGGGGAAGGGGGTGATGATGCCGACGGCCTCCAGGGCCTCGGCGGTCTCGGGAAGGATTCCGAGCTCTCGGAACGTCGTAGTCAGGGTGCTGCCTCTTCTGTGTATGCGGTGCGAGGCGAGCGCGGGGGTCTTTGACGGACCGTGCCGGGGACGTCGGCTGCCTTACGGGCAAACCGCATGCGGCAAGCCGTATGGCACGGGACCTCTGCCGACGCTCACAGGCCTGTCCGGCGGATCATGCCGGAGACCACGATGATCGGTCACCGTGGATCGCCTCCGGCCTCATCCGCCGGACAGGCCCAGCGCTCGTACCGCTGGAGGGTTCCCTCCGGTCGTCGTACGCAATGTGCCGTACGGCCGGGGAGGGCTATCGGGTCGGAGCCGATCGGGCCACCGACCGGGCATCCTCATACGTGCGGCCCGTCGAATATTCGGCAGGCGCATTACCACCATACCCCGGAATCGTGCACATGCGATGGCCGATTCGGTCACGTTGTGGTTGTCACACCGTCGGACGTGGTCGGCTGCGTCTCCGCGGTCACACTGATTGACCAGGGACTTCCGCCCTGCGGTGAGCGGGCTATTGTGCGCTGCATGACCACCTCTGACAAGCCTGACAACGCGTCCGACGAGCCTGCCGAGCCCACCGAGTCCGCCGAAGCCGTCACGGGGATCGCCGCCCAGGACTGGGCGCAGGCCTCCGCCGATCCGCAGTACCGGGCCGCGGTCGTGGACCTGCTCGGAGCCCTCGCGTACGGCGAGCTGGCCGCGTTCGAGCGGCTCGCGGAGGACGCAAAGCTGGCGCCCACGCTGGAGGACAAGGCGGAGCTGGCGAAGATGGCCTCGGCCGAGTTCCACCACTTCGAGCGGCTGCGCGACCGGCTCACGGAGATCGGCGAGGAGCCCACCGCGGCCATGGAGCCGTTCGTCGCCGCGCTCGACGGCTTCCACCGGCAGACGGCGCCCTCGGACTGGCTGGAGGGCCTGGTCAAGGCGTACGTCGGCGACTCGATCGCCAGCGACTTCTACCGTGAGGTCGCGGTCCGTCTGGACAGCGACACCCGCGCCCTGGTGCTCGCCGTCCTAGACGACACCGGTCACGCCGGATTCGCCGTGGACCGGGTCCGCGCGGCGATCGACGCCGACCCGCGCGTGGGCGGACGGCTCGCGCTGTGGGCGCGGCGGCTGATGGGCGAGGCCCTGTCGCAGTCCCAGCGGGTGGTCGCCGACCGGGACGCGCTGTCGACGATGCTCGTGGGCGGCGTCGCGGACGGATTCGACCTCGCGGAGGTCGGCCGCATGTTCTCCCGCATCACCGAGGCCCACACCAAGCGGATGGCGGCGCTGGGACTCGCGGCCTGAGACCCGTTCGGGCCGGCCACGGCCCGCTGGGCCGGGGCGGTTGTGCCGGGGTCGTCAGCTACACGGGTGAGCCGGGACCGCTACGCGGGGGCCGAGCGGCGGCGGAGCCGGCCGGCCGGGCGGAGCAGCAGGGAGACCGAGGCGGCGGAGACGACCGCCGCGCCGATCAGGCTCGGGAGCAGGGTGCCGGGGCCCAGCGCGCTGTGGGTGACGAAGTCACCGAACAGGGCTCCGGCGATGCCCGTCGCGAGGACGAGGGCGCGGACCGGCAGACGGTGGGACAGGCGCTGGAGCGCCACCCACGCGAGCGCGAGACCGAGCACAGCGGAGCCGAGCGCTTCCAAGATCATGTGGGTCCCTCCCGGGCGGCGGGCCGTGCACCAAGGTCGTAGCCCGTCCTACCCGTGACCTGCGGAATGCAATCCTCCTGCGGGGACCACTTGTGAGTCGTCCGTGAACGTGTGTGCCCCGTTGGGGCGCCGACATGAGAAGGGGCCCGGCGGTCAGGACGACCGCCGGGCCCCTTCTCGTATCGCGTGTGCCTTACAGCGCGCCGAAGCCCACCTTGCGCGGGGCCGGTTCGCCCAGCTCGACGTAGGCCAGGCGGTCGGCCGGAACCAGGACCTTGCGGCCGTGCTGGTCCACGAGGCTGAGCAGCTGCGACTTGCCGGCCAGTGCGTCGGCCACCACGCGCTCGACTTCCTCGGGAGTCTGACCGCTCTCCAGAACGATCTCGCGGGGCGCGTGCTGCACGCCGATCTTGACCTCCACGGCTATGTCCCTCCGACGGTCATGGGGTGCGCGGGCGTCCGCGCCGTACGCTGCACACATTAGCCCGGTGAGGGGACGTACACGGCGCGGCCGTCCACGCCAGGAGCGAACAGCGGGCGGGAACAAACGGACGAGACACGCTGCGGCTCAGTGCTGATCGGTGCCGTGCAGCGGGAAACCGGCGATGCCCCGCCATGCCAGCGAGGCCAGCAGCTGCACCGCCTGGTCGCGCGGGACACTGCGGTCGCTGTGCAGCCAGGAGCGGGCGACGACCTGGGCCAGACCGCCCAGACCGGAGGCCAGCAGCATCGACTCCGCGCGCGCGAGGCCCGTGTCCTCGGCGATGACGTCGCAGATCGCCTCGGCGCACTCGGTGGTGACCTTGTCGACGCGCTCGCGCACCGCGGGCTCGTTCGTCAGGTCCGACTCGAAGACCAGGCGGAAGGCCCCGCCGTCGTCCTCGACGTACGCGAAATAGGCGTCCATCGTCGCGCGGACGCGCTGCTTGTTGTCGGTCGTCGACGCGAGCGCGCCCCGCACCGCCTGGATCAGCGACTCGCAGTGCTGGTCCAGCAGGGCGAGGTAGAGGTCGAGCTTGCCCGGGAAGTGCTGGTAGAGCACCGGCTTGCTGACACCGGCCCGCTCGGCGATGTCGTCCATGGCGGCCGCGTGGTAGCCCTGCGCCACGAAGACCTCCTGGGCAGCGCCCAGCAGCTGATTCCGTCGGGCACGGCGCGGCAGGCGCGTGCCTCGCGGGCGTGCCGCCTCTGTCTGCTCGATGGCTGTCACGCCGCCTCCCAAAGTCGTCCTCATGCGGTGTGCGCCGCGCCGCCATCGTACTTTTCGGTAACCCGGTGGCGCGCGGTGCGAGCGCAGAATTTCACGGACCGGACGATCACAAAAGCGGTACAGAAGGTTTTGAAGCGGTGCAGTCCGGGCAGAATGCCGCCCCACTGCTGTTCAGGATGGAGCCGTCACGTCAGCGGTGGTCGTCTCGGCGGTGGTCGTCTCAGGTCGCCTCAGGTCGTCTCGGTGGTAGCCGTCTCAGCGGTAGTCGTCCTCGTCCAGTGAGACGACGCGCGCCTGTTCGACGAGATCCGCCTCGTTCGCCCGGGCGGGGTCCACGCCCTCCAGGGGGTCGTCGCGCTCCGGGGCGACGTCCGCGTACTGCTCGGCGGCGGCGTTCTCCGGCGCCTCGACGTCGATCTCCCCGAAGTCGTCGTCCTCTTCCACGAACGTCTCGGGGTCGGTGGGGTCAACGGCCATGGTGGGCTCCCTTCCAACGAACGCCCCCGGAACACACGGGGGCCACAAGCGGGTGCCCTCAGTACGAGCCTAGGAGACACCCGTTTCGGACGCTATGCGATGTGCCCCCGAATCGCGCCGGTACCGGTGACCGCCCCGCCTCACCCTTGTGACGCCGAACACACATGGTCGCACGTGATCGTCTCGTAACATTGCCCGCATGTCTTCGACCGAGCTGCCGTCCGTGCCGCCCACCAGTGTGCTGCCGAAGGTGGCCTCCGTCAGGGTCGCGGAGGGCGAGCGGCTGCGGGCGGTCGGTCTGCCGGGCGTCACCCTGACCGTCCGGTCCAGACCCCCCGCGCGCAAGGGACTCGAACCCGCTCTGTACGTGCACGGCCTCGGCGGTTCCTCACAGAACTGGTCCGCGCTGATGGCCCTGCTCGACGGGGCCGTGGCGAGCGAGGCCGTCGACCTGCCCGGCTTCGGCGACTCCCCGCCGCCGGACGACGGCAACTACTCCATCACGGCACACGCGCGTGCCGTGATCCGCTACCTCGACGCGTCCGGCCGCGGCCCCGTGCACCTCTTCGGCAACTCCCTCGGCGGCGCGGTGTCCACGCGCGTCGCGGCGGTGCGCCCCGACCTCGTCCGCACCCTGACCCTGGTCTCGCCCGCCCTGCCCGAGCTGCGCGTGCAGCGCACCGCGATCCCCACCGGACTCGCCGGCCTGCCCGGCGTGACCGCCCTCTTCAGCCGGCTCACCCGTGAGTGGACGGCCGAGCAGCGCGTCAGAGGCGTGCTCGCGCTCTGCTACGGCGATCCGGGCCGCGTCTCCCCGGAGGCGTTCCGGCACGCGGTGGAGGAGCTGGACCGGCGGCTGCAGCTGCCGTACTTCTGGGACGCGCTGACCCGCTCCACGCGCGGGCTGCTCAGCGCCTACACCCTGGGCGGCCAGCACGGGCTGTGGCGCCAGGCCGAGCGCGTCCTCGCACCCGCCCTGCTGATCTACGGCGGCCGCGACCAGCTCGTCGGCTTCCGCATGGCCCAGCGCGCCGCCCGTGCCTTCCGCGACTCCCGTCTGCTCACGCTGCCGGACGCCGGGCACGTGGCGATGATGGAGTACCCCGAGACGGTCGCCACGGCGTTCCGGGAGCTGCTCGCCGAGAACGCCGACGCGAAACCGGGGGGCTGAGACACACGTGGGACGCCACAGTCGCCGTGGGCCCGCGCCCAAGAGCGCACCCAAGAACTCTTCCCGTGCCTCTTCCGGGGGCTCGTCCGGTGCGTCCGGTGCGTCCGCTGCGTCCGGTTCGGGCGCGTCCGGGGTGCTTCCCGACGGCACGCCTTCCCACGGGGTGCCCCGGTACCCCGACGGCACGCCCGCGCGCGGCGTCCCGCAGGTCCGCGGTGGACACCCCGAGCAGCGGGAGGCCGGGGGCGGCTGGGGTGACCTGAGAGGCCGTCAGGCGGGAGCGGTGGGGCAGCCGTTGATACCGCGTCAGCGGCCCGTGCCTCCGCAGGGCCCGCGGCCGGGTCCCCGTCAGGAGTACCTCGACGCCTTCGAATCGGCCGAGGGCGCCGGCGCCGTCACGCGCGCGGGACGGCCGTTAGCGCCCACGCGCGCGTCCGGCCCGTATGCCGACGGCCCGTATCCGGACGACCCGTACCTCTCCCCGGGCGACCGGGAGGCCGGCGGGCGTGCGGGTGCCCCGGCCGGTGTCGACGCGGACGACGGCGCGCCGCCCACGGGCGTGCCTGCGGACGGCAAGGGCGCCAAGGGGCGGGCCTTCACGGGTATCGCCGCCGCGGCGGTCACGACCGTGCTGGCCGTCGTGGTGGCCGGGCAGGTGACCGACGGGCGCGACGACGACCGCGTCCAGTCGCAGTCGGCCGCGGGCAAGGCCGCGGGCGGGGCCCTGGAGTCCGCCGCGCCGAGCCCGTCCGTGTCCTCGTCCCCGTCCCCGACCCCCGTGACGCTGACGTACGAGCAGAAGATGGACACCACGTACCAGCTCGACGCCAAGCTCAAGGGGTCCGGGAAGTTCGACGCGATCCCCGGCATCGACAAGGCGCCGGGCAAGGGGCAGAAGGTCACCTACCGGGTGGACGTGGAGCAGGGGCTCGGTCTCGATGGCGAGCTCTTCGCGCAGGCCGTGCAGAAGACGCTGAACGACGACCGCAGCTGGGCGCACAACGGCGCGCGCACCTTCGAACGGATCCACTCGGGCGAACCCGACTTCGTCATCACGCTCGCCAGCCCCGGCACCACCGCCTTCTGGTGCGCCAAATCCAACCTGGACACCACCGTGGACAACGTCTCCTGCGACTCGGCCTCCACCGAGCGCATCATGATCAACGCGTACAGGTGGGCCCAGGGATCGAGTACATACGGCGACGAGATCCATGAGTACCGGCAGATGCTGATCAACCATGAGGTCGGCCACCGGCTCGGCCACCACCATGTGAACTGCCAGAAGGACGGTGAACTCGCCCCCGTCATGCAGCAGCAGACGAAGTTCCTGGACCACAACGGGATCCACTGTCTGCCCAACCCCTGGCCGTATCCCAAGAGTTGACAAACGGCCCGTAAGCCGTCGCGTCCGAGTGATCTCCTAGCGCGACCGAACGCGACCCGCACGGGAAAGTTACGACCGTTCACCCCTTTTGGTGGCGCGATGGACAACCGTCCGTCGCGCCACCGCCTTGTCCGCATACGTTCTTCACCGCTGCGAGCCGCCGGTCCAACGGCGGCTCCCCAGAGGGGAGATCGGGGGTGCGTGCGTGCGCATCGGACTGCTGACGGAAGGTGGCTATCCGTTTGTGAGCGGTGACGCCGGACTCTGGTGCGACCGGCTCGTGCGCGGGCTCGGGCAGCACGAGTTCGACATCTACGCGCTCAGCAGCGGACCGCACCAGGAGGAATCTGGCTGCGTCCCGCTTCCATCGCAGGTCAGGCGGGTGCGAACGGCGCCGCTGTGGACCGCGGAGGAGGACGGGGTCGTGTACGGGCGGCGCGCGCGCCGGCACTTCACCGAGTGCTACGACGAACTGGTCGCCGCCCTGTGTGACAGGTCCGCCTCGCAGGCGGACCGTTTCGCCGCCGCGCTCTACGGCCTCGCGGAACTCGCCCGTGACCAGGGCGGGCTGGTGGGAGCGCTCCGCTCGGAGGGCGCCGTACGCGCCCTGGAGCGCGCCTGCCGTGCGCCAGGCACGCTGCGCACGGCGCGCGAGGCGCGCGTACCCGAGCTGCTGACCGTCGCCGGGCAACTGGAACGCGCCCTGCGCCCCCTTTCCCTCGACTGGTACGGGCCCGACGGCCGCGACGGGGGCGCGCTCGGCTCGGTGGACCTGTGCCATGCCGCGTCCGGCGGCCCGGCCGCCCTGCCCGGGCTGCTCGCGCGGCACTTCTTCGACGTACCGCTGCTCGTGACGGAGTACGGCGTGCGGCTGCGGACGCACTACCTGAGCTCGGGGGCGCCCGGTGCGCCCGCCGACGAGGGCGCGCCCGCCGTGCGCGCCCTGCTCGCCGCCTTCCACGGCCTGCTGGCCGCCGAGGTCTACCGGCAGGCGGCCCGCCTCACGCCCGGCAACGCGCACGCCCGCCGCTGGCAGGAACGCTGCGGCGCCGACCGTGCCAAGGTGCGCACGGTCCACCCGGGCATGGACGCCACGCCCTTCGCGGAGGTGGGCGACGCCCCGGACGCCGCCGATCCGCACACCCTGGTCTGGGTCGGCCGGGTGGAGCCGACGAAGGACCTGGTGTCCCTGCTGCACGCCTTCGCCCAGGTCCGCAGGGAGGAGCCGAGGGCCCGCCTGCGGATCGTCGGCGCACCGGCCGGTCCCGAGGGTCAGGCATACCTCGGGCACTGCAGGACGCTGGCCGCCCAGCTCTTCCCCGACGAGGCCGAGGGGCCGCACTCCGTCGGCGAGAACCCGGTGTCCTTCGAGGAACTCGGCGACCCGGAGGCGCCGAGCCTCGCCGAGACGTACGCGGCCGGAGCCGTCGTCGTCCTCTCCAGCGTCGTCGAGGGGTTCCCGGTCGGGCTCGTCGAGGCGATGTTCTGCGGCCGGGCGACCGTGTCCACGGACGTCGGCGCGGTCGTCGAGGTCATCGGCGGCACCGGACTCGTCGTCCCGCCGCGCAACCCACGGGCGCTCGCGGAGGCGTGCGGGGCCTTGCTGCGCGATCCCGAGCGCCGTGCACGCCTGGGCGCGGCCGCCCGCGCCCGCGCGCTGGAGCTCTTCACCGTCGAGCAGAACGTCGAGGCCTACCACGGCATCTACCTCGAGATCGTCTCCCAGTGCCCGGCCCGCGGGATCGTCCTCGACGAGGCCGGTGACCCCCGCCCGTTCGCCGTCCCCGCCGAGGCCCGGCTGCCCGGCCGCTGGACCGGCCTCGGCGCCCGCGTCACGGCCCGCCGAGGCCCGGGCTGGACGGCGGGACCGCCGGTACGGGGGGCTTCGGCACGAGGCGGATCGACGCCGGATGCGTCCGGGAGGAGCGGACCGCTGCCCAGTGCGCCCGAGGCTTCGACGCCGGGTACGGCCGTGCGGGGCATGCCGCTCTCGGCTGTTGCCGGGCCGGGTGCACCGGATTCGGGTGCTTCGGTGTCGGGTGGGCTTGTGTCGGGTGCATCGGTGCCGGGGGCTTCGGTGTCGGGTGCGCTTGCGTCGGGTGGGTCCGGGCTGGGTGCTTTGGTGCCGGGTGCCGCGGTGCGGGGCATGCCGCTTTTGGCTGTTGCCGGGCCGGGCGCACCGGAGTCGGGTGCTGCGGTGCCGGGCGCGCCTGTGCCCGGTGTGTCGGCGCGGCGTGGGCCATCGGGGCCAGGGGCGGCCGTCCGGGGACCCGTTGGCGCCGTTCCCCTGACCGAGGGGGCGCGATGAGTGACCTCGGCGAACTGGACAGGTCCGGAGCCCCGGAGAAGCCGGCCGCCCCGCGCCGGGGCGCCGGCGATCCCGTGAAGGCGCTGATGCACCGTCACCGGGAGTTGTGCGAACGGGCCGTCGACCCGCTGGAGATCGCGGCGGGCCTGGAGGCCCACGGCGTCACCGACCGCACCGCGGCCCGCTTCCGGCACCGGGACGTCTTCTCCCTGGCCGAGGAGATGTACGCCCGGGTCCCGCGCGGCGACGACACCCCCGCGCGCCCGGCGCCCACCGCCCTCCCGCGCCCCCGCCCGGGCCGGGCCCTGCTCACCCTGCTGCCGGGTGCCCTCAGCGCCGCGGCGCTGACCGGACTGCGCCTCACCGAGGGGCGGCCCCGCCTCCTCGTGGCCGCCGTCGGCGTCCTCGCGGTGACCCTCGCCCTGCGCCAGACCCTCGGCAAGGGCCCGCTCGGCCCACGCGTCGGCACCCGCCCCGGCCGCTTTGGGACCACCCTCTGGACCTGCTGGCTCCTCGCTTATGCGACCCTCGGCGACGGCCTGCTGCGGGCCGCCGTGGCAGGCGGCCCCGACGGACCGCCCACCGGGGCGCCGGACGGCCCCTGGCCCGTCGCGCCCGCGCCCCTGCTCACCCTCACCCTGGCCTGCGCACCCGCAGCCCTGTGCGCCCACCTCCTCTCCGCCCGAGCCCGCCGCCGACTCGACGCCAGCCGCGGCCTGGAGGAGTTCACGGCATCCGTACAGCCGCTGCTGCTCGGCGTGTTCACCCTGTTCCTGTCCGCCCTCGGCGCACTGACCGCCCTCTGCGCCGCGGCCCTGGACGAGCAGCCCGCGTACGCCCCCGTCCTCACCCTGGGCGCCCTCCTCTTCCTCGCCCGCCTCCTCACGGTGCACGGCTTCTCCCATGTCCCGGCGATCGTCCTCGGCGCCACCGGCACCGCCGAAGCCCTCGCCCTGGCCACGGTCTTCGCGGGCCGTCTGCCCGGCTGCGGCTTCCTGTCCGTTCCCGTCGAGACCCTCCTCACCGCCTGGGGCCCGGCGAGCCTCCCGGCCCTGCTCTGCGGAGCCGCCGCCCTGCCCCTGTTCGTCCATGCCACCCGCACCCTCACCAGGGCCTCGGCCCACGCACGAACGGCCCGCCCGTGCTGACCCGCCCCGCCTCCCGCACCCCGGCCCCAGTGGCGCCGAGGCGCTCACGCCGGCCGTACGGGCGGGCGCGCGGGCAGTGGCCGTCCGCAGACCCCCGACCACCACGCGCAGCGCCACCCCCACCGTGCGCGGACCGCACGACGCACGCGCTCCTCCATCCAGCCGCAGGCAACCGCAACACCCTCGAAGGAGAGACCAGATGACCACCTCCCGATCCGGAGCGACCGGAGCCACCGGGGCACCCGCGGTCGCAGGAGCCCCCGCGGTCACAGGAGCAGCCGCAGCGCACACCGAGGGAGCCGCACGATGAGGGTCCTGCTGATCGGAGCCAACGGCTACCTCGGCCGCTTCGTCGCCGACCGCCTGCTCGCCGACCCGGCCGTCCAGCTCACCGCGCTCGGCCGCGGCGACGACGCCGACGTCCGCTTCGACCTCGCGTCCGGCAGCCCCGGCGCGCTCACCCGCTTCCTCGACGCGGTCCACCCCCAGGTCGTCGTCAACTGCGCCGGCGCCACCCGCGGCGGGGCCCGCGAACTCACCCGCCACAACACCGTCGCCGTCGCCACCGTCTGCGAGGCCCTGCGTCGCAGCGGCTGCGGCGCCCGACTCGTGCAGATCGGCTGCGGCGCCGAGTACGGCCCGAGCCAGCCCGGCTCCTCCACCGCGGAGGACGCCGTCCCCCGCCCCGGCGGCCCGTACGGCGTCAGCAAACTCGCCGCCACCGAACTCGTCCTCGGCTCCGGCCTGGACGCCGTCGTCCTGCGGGTGTTCTCCCCGGCCGGCCCCGGCACCCCGGCGGGATCCCCGCTGGGGCGCCTCGCGGAGGCCATGCGCCGCGCCATGCAGTCCGGCGACGGCGAGCTCAAACTCGGCGGACTCGGCGCCCAGCGCGATTTCGTCGACGTCCGCGACGTCGCCCGCGCCGTGCACGCCGCCTCTCTCTCCGCCGCGCAGGGTGTCATCAACATCGGCTCCGGCCGCGCCGTCCGGCTGCGCGACGCCGCCTCGATCCTCGCGCGCGTGGCCGGATACGGCGGCGCCCTCCACGAACTCGACGGCCCGCCCGGCACCCACCTGAGGCCGGCCATCGGACACCCGCGCGGCGACTCCGACCACGCGGTGCCGGTCGCGTACCCGTACCCGGACGGCTGCGGCAGCTGGCAGCAGGCCGATGTGCGCACCGCCCGCGACCGGCTCGGCTGGCGGCCCCGGATCAATCTGGAGGAGTCCCTCGCCGACATCTGGATGGAGGCGGCATGTCGTATCTGACGGGCACGCCGACGGGCACCGCGAGCACCGGGACCACCGACCTGCGCATGGGCTTCGGCGTGCCCGGCATGGCCCACCCCCTGCTCGCACCGGCCGAGTGGGGCGGTCTCGCCCGCACGGGCGCGGCCCTGCACTGGGTCGTCCTGAACATCGCCGACGGCCCCGGCGTCCGCCCCGACCCGCACTGCCTCCAGGCCACCGGCGGCCTGCGCAACGCGGGCGTCCGTGTCCTCGGCCACCTCGACCTCGCCCACGGCGCCCGCGCCCTGGCCGGGGTGCTTTCCGACGCGCGGCGGCACCTCGACTGGTATCAGGTCGACGGCTTCCTCCTGGACCGCTGCCCGGCCGGGGGCACCGAACTCCCCGAGGTCCGCCGCACGGTCGACGCCCTCCGCGGCCTCCGTGACGCACCCCACATCGTCCTCGGCCACGGAATCCACCCGCACCCCGGCTACGCCGACCACGCCGACCAACTGGTCACCTTCTCCGGCCCCTGGACCGACTACCGCTGGTCGCAGGTGGCCGAGTGGACCGCGGACCATCCGCCCGAGCGGTTCTGCCACTTGGTGCACGGCCTGCCCCGCGGCCACCTCGACGAGGCGCTGCGCATCGCCCGCTGGCAGGGCGCGGCCACGATCTGGTTCACCGACCGGGGCGACCGCGGCGGCCTGGACGACCCCTGGGAGACCATGCCCGGCTACTGGGACGAAATCGTCTCGCGGATCGGAACGGGTGTCTCGGAATGAAGAAGGCCATGGCACTGTTACACGGAGAACAACTGTAGTGATCGACCGACCAACGGAGTCCCCGTGTCGCTGCCACCCCTGGTCGAGCCAGCCTCTGAGCTCACCGTAGACGAGGTTCGCCGGTACTCCCGCCACCTGATCATCCCCGACGTCGGGATGGACGGGCAGAAGCGGCTGAAGAACGCCAAGGTGCTCTGTGTGGGTGCCGGCGGCCTGGGCTCGCCGGCGCTGATGTACCTGGCCGCCGCGGGTGTCGGCACGCTCGGCATCGTGGAGTTCGACGAGGTCGACGAGTCGAACCTGCAGCGCCAGATCATCCACAGCCAGGCCGACATCGGCCGCTCCAAGGCCGAGTCCGCGCGAGACTCCGTCCTCGGCATCAACCCGTACGTGAACGTGATCCTTCACGAGGAACGGCTCGAGGCCGAGAACGTGATGGACATCTTCAGCCAGTACGACCTGATCGTCGACGGCACGGACAACTTCGCGACCCGCTACCTCGTCAACGACGCGTGCGTGCTGCTGAACAAGCCGTACGTGTGGGGCTCGATCTACCGCTTCGACGGCCAGGCCTCCGTGTTCTGGTCCGAGTACGGCCCCTGCTACCGCTGCCTGTACCCGGAGCCCCCGCCGCCGGGCATGGTCCCCTCCTGCGCCGAGGGCGGCGTCCTCGGCGTGCTGTGCGCGTCGATCGGCTCCATCCAGGTCACCGAGGCGATCAAGGTCCTCACCGGCACCGGTGAGCCCCTGGTCGGCCGCCTCATGATCTACGACGCCCTGGAGATGCAGTACCGCCAGGTCAAGGTCCGCAAGGACCCGAACTGCGCGGTCTGCGGCGAGAACCCGACCGTCACCGAGCTCATCGACTACGAGGCATTCTGCGGCGTCGTCTCCGAGGAGGCCCAGCAGGCGGCCGCCGGCTCGACGATCACTCCCAAGCAGCTCAAGGAGTGGATCGACGACGGCGAGAGCATCGAGATCATCGACGTCCGCGAGCCGAACGAGTACGAGATCGTCTCCATCCCGGGCGCCAGGCTGATCCCGAAGAACGAGTTCCTCCTGGGCACCGCCCTCGAGGGGCTGCCGCAGGACAAGAAGATCGTCTTGCACTGCAAGACGGGTGTCCGCAGTGCGGAGGTGCTCGCCGTGCTGAAGTCCGCGGGCTTCGCGGACGCCGTCCACGTCGGCGGCGGTGTCATCGGCTGGGTCAACCAGATCGAGCCGAGCAAGCCGGTCTACTGACCCCACGCGGTTCCCCGATCGGCGGGGGCTCCGGGCGCCACGAGTGCCCGGGGCCCCCGCCGTCGTCATGAGCAGACCTTGCCGTCCTTCGGCACCGTGCCCTTGAGCAGGTAGGCGTTCACCGTGGAGTCGACGCAGTCGCTCCCGCTGCCGTACGCACCGTGCCCCTCGCCCTTCCAGGTGAGCAGCACGCCGACGCCCTTGCCGAGTTCGTCCGCCATCCTCCGGGCACCCTCGTACGGTGTCGCCGGATCCCCGGTGTTGCCGACCAGCAGGATCGGCGCCGCCCCCGCCGCGCTCACCTCCGGGGTGTCGTACTGCCCGGCCACCGGCCAGTCGTGACACCAGCCGGCCGTGTCCCAGCCGAGGAAGTCCCCGAAGACGGGCGAGATCCTCTCGAACTCCGGCAGCCGCTTCCGCGTCTCCTCGGCGGTCGGCCGCTGCTTGTCGTCCAAGCACGATATGACGCGTTGTGAGTGGGTCGTCGTGCCGTAGTTCCCCGAGGAGTCCCGCTCGTTGTAGGCGTCGGCGAGCGCGAGCAGTTCGGTGCCGTCGCCCTGCTCCGCCGACTCCAGGGCACTGGTCAGGGCCGGCCAGCTCTGCTCGCTGTACAGCGGCAGGACGATGCCGGTGATGGCGAGCGCCTGGTTGAGCTCGCGCCCGTCGGAGGCCGGCAGCGGTTCGCTGTCGAGCCGGTCCAGGAAGACCGCGATCTTCGCGGTGCCCTGCTCGGGGTCCTGACCCGTCGACTTCAGATAGTCGTCGAGGGCCCGCTGGAAACCCCTCGCCTGGTTCTCGGCGTGGCCCACCGCGTCGGCGCTCGGGTCGACGACCGCGTCGAGGATCAGCCGCCCCACGTTCTTCGGGAACAGATGGGCGTACACGCCGCCGAGTTCGGTGCCGTAGGAGATGCCGAAGTAGTGCGTCTTCGAGTCGCCCAGGACCTGGCGCATCAGGTCCATGTCGCGGGCCGTGTCGGTGGTCGACACGTGCGCCAGCAGGGCGCCCGCCGCCTTCTCGCAGCCCTCGCCGAAAGCGGCGGCGTCCTGGAGGTACGCCTGCTCCTCGGCCGTCGTGTCCGGGGTGATGTCGAGGGACTCGGCGGCCTGGATGTCCTTGTTGCTGCGGCAGCGGATGCCCTCGCTGCCGCCCACGCCGCGCGGATCCCAGCTGACCAGGTCGTAGCGCTCGCGGAGTGCGGAGAACGTGGAGCCGTAGGGCGGGAGCGTCGACACGCCCGAGCCGCCGGGGCCGCCGAAGTTGAACAGCAGCGAGCCGATCCGCTCGCCGCCGCTGCCCCGGGACTTGGCGCGGATCAGCGCCAGACCGATGGTCTCGCCGTCGGGCTTCGACCAGTCCAGCGGCACCTTCATCGTGGCGCACTGCCATACGCGGCCCGGCGCTGCCGAGTCCGCCCCCGCCTTGCAGCGCCCCCAGTCCAGCTTCTGTCCGGTGAGCGAAGCCGGGGGAGCCGCCGTCGCCGCCGTATCCGACGAGCCGGCCGACTTGCCCTTCCCGTCCTCTCCGCCGCCCGACGAGCCGCTGCTGCAGCCCGCGGCGAACAGCGCGGTGGCGGCCGCCAGAGCCGTCCACCGTAGGAATCGCGCCATCTGAGCCCTTCCCCCCTTGCCGACCGTCCGCGCCGGGCGGCGGGACGGCTGTCAGGCCATGGTAGGCGGAGTGCGGTCCACCCGTCGGAGCCTGTGGATAACGTTGTGACCTGCGGGTTTTGCGGGGTGAGGGGGATGCGGGGAGGGTCAGGAGCAGACGGTCCCGGCGGCCGGAACCCTGCCCTCCAGCAGGTAGCCGTCCACCGCCGCCCGCACGCACTTGTTCTTGCTGCTGTAGGCGCCATGCCCCTGCCCCTTGTAGGTCAGCTCCACTCCGACGCCCTTTCCCAGCGCGTTCACCATTTTTCGCGCACCCTCGTACGGGGTCGCCGGGTCGCCGGTGTTGCCCACGACGAGGATGGGTGCCGAACCGGCCGCGCCGACGTCCGGATGGTCGGCCGCGCCGGGCACGGCCCAGTCGGTGCAGTTGACCATGGACCAGGCGAGGAGGTCGCCGAACAGGGGTGAGGCGGCGCGGAACTCCGGCAGCCTTCCCTCGACGTAGCCGGCGGAGTAGCGGGGCCTGTCGTCGGAGCAGTTGACGGCGGCGTTGGCGGCGGTGATGTTGCTGTACTCGCCGTTGGCGCTGCGGCCGTTGAGCGAGTCGGACAGCAGCATGAGGATCCTGCCGTCCCCGTCGTAGGCCTGCTCCAGGCCCTCGGTGAGGTACTCCCAGAGGTCCTTCGAGTACAGCGCCTGGAGGATGCCGTTGGTCGCGGCGCTCTGGGTCAGGACGCGCGGGAAGACGCCGGGGATCGGTCTGCTCTCGAGGCGCTTCAGCAGTGCGGCGATCCGGTCCTTCACGTCCTGCGCGGTGTCGCCGACGGGGCAGTCCTCGGCCGCGGAGGCGCAGTCCTCGGCGTAGTTGTCGAGCGCGAGCTGAAAGCCCTTGGTCTGGGCGAGGGTCCCCTGCTCCGGTGTCTGCGTCGGGTCGACGACCGCGTCGAAGACGGCCCGCCCCACGTTCCTCGGGAACAGATGGGCGTACACGCCGCCGAGTTCGGTGCCGTAGGAGATGCCGAAGTAGTGCAGTCTGGTGTCGTCGAGTACCTGGCGCATCAGGTCCATGTCACGGGCCGCGTCGGTGGTGCGCACATGCGGCAGCATGTCCTCGGAGTGCTCCTCGCAGGCCGCGTTGAACGCCTCGGTGTTGTCCAGCAACGTGGCACGCTCGGCGGCGTCGTCGGGGGTCATGTCCTGCTGGAAGTACGCGTCGAGCTGCTGGTCGTTCTCGCACCTCACACCGGCGCTGCGGCCGACCCCGCGCGGGTCGAAGCTCACCAGGTCGTAGCGGGTGCGCAGGGTCGCGTACTCCTCGCCGAACGCCGGCAGCGTGGCGACGCCCGAGGCGCCGGGCCCGCCGAAGTTGAACACCAGTGACCCGATCCGTCGGCTCGGCTCGCCGCTCGCCTCGGCCCGGATCAGCGCGATCCCGATGGTGTCGCCCTTCGGATCGGTCCAGTCCCGGGGCGCCTTCATCGTGGCACACATCCACCGGTCGCCGTCCGGCAGGGGCGACGGGGCGCTGCCGCCGCCCTCCGAGGAGGACGGGGCCGGGCAGTTCTTCCAGTCGAGCTTCTGCCCCGTCAGGTCCTCGTCCCCGGCGGCGTCGCCACAGCCGGCCAACGCGGAGGTCAGCAGGAGAGCGGTCGCGGTGAGGGCGGCGGCGCGCGGACGGGCGGGGTTCGGCATGATCCCATCGTGGGGTCGGGCCCTTCCACGCGCGCGGGGCGCGGGCCGTACGAGGTACCGCCTCTAGAGGGAGCCCTTGCGGCTCAGCTGGTTGAAGGCCAGCCATCCCGGCAGCACCGGAAGCCACAGCGTCAGCAGCCGGAAGAGCAGCACCGCGGGAGCGGCCACCTCCTTGGGCAGCCCGACCGCGATCAGACCGACCGTCAGCGTCGCCTCGACCGCTCCGACACCGCCCGGGGTCGGGGCGGCGGAGCCCAGCGCGTTGCCGGCGAGGAAGACGACCGCGACGCTCGCGATGCTGATCGAGGTCGACTCCGTGCCGAACGCGCGGATCGACGCGTCCAGGCACATCACGAAGCAGAACGTCAGCAGCAGCATGCCGCCGATGCCGGTGACCAGCTTCTGCGGCCGCTGCAGCACATCCAGCATGCGCGGCACGACACCCGCGAACAGCGACCTCACGCGCGTGACGACGAACTTCCGCAGGAACGGCACCGACGTCACCACCAGCACGAGCACCGCCACCGTCAGCAGACCCGCGATGACCGTGCGGGACGGCGACAGCGACGGCGTCTTCTCGGTGCCGGTCAGATAGCCGAACGACAGCAGCATCAGGATGTGGCAGCCGAGCCCGAACAACTGCGATGCGCCGACGCTCGCCACCGCGAGCCCGGGCCGCACCCCCGAACGCTGCAGGAAACGCGTGTTGAGCGCGACCCCGCCGACCGCGGCCGGGGCCACGATCTTCACGAACGACCCCGCGACCTGCGCGGCGACGGTCCGCAGGAACGGCACCCGCTCCGGCACGAACCCCAACAGGCTCATCGCGGCGGCGACATAGCTCAGTGCCGAGAACAGCACCGCCGCCGCGACCCAGCCCCACTCGGCGTTGGCGACGAGCGGACCGAACTCGATGTGCGTGAGCTGCGTCAGCAGGAAGTACGCGCCGATCGCACCCGCGATGAAGCTCATCAGGGTGCGCGGCCGCACCCGCTCCAGCCTGGCCGGCTCGACCGGCGCCTGGGGCCGGATCAGCAGCACCTGGTGCCGGATCTGCGTCAGCAGATCCTCCTCGCGCGCCTCCTCCAGTGCCTCGTCGATGGCCCGCTTCTCGGCACGCGCCTGTGCCCGTACGGCCTTCTTCCCGGCCTTCTCGGAGACCGGCTCCGTCTCGTGGCCCGCCTCCAGCCGGGCCTGCTTGGCCTGCCGGGATGCCTCCAGGACCGCCTCGCGCTCGCGCTGCGCGCGCTCCCGGGCCAGTCTGCGCAGCGTCGCGCGCGTGGAGCGACTGAGCGCGATGGGCTGCAGCATCGGCAGACAGTCCGCCACCGTGTCCGGGCCGAGCACGCCCACGGCCGAGGCGACCGCCCGCTCGGCGCCCACCCGCAGCCCCAGGGTGACGAGCAGCTGGGAGATGTCCATGCGCAGCAGCAGATCGCCGGCCGCGATCTCGCCGACCCGCAGGTCGGTGAGGATCACCGTGCCGGAACGATCCACCAGGACCGCGTCCCCCACCAGCCTGCGATGCGCGATGCGCCGCGACTGCAGGGCGCGCACCTGGTGCCAGGTGTCGCGCAGCAGGTCGTCGGTGATCTCGTCGTCCGCCAGCGAGTCCAGCGTGCGCCCGCCGGTGTGCTCGTAGACGAGCATCACGGCGTCGGGGCCGAGTTCGGAGGTGGCGATCAGCTTGGGCGCGTTGGCACCCGCCGCGATCGCCGCGTAGGCGAGCAGCGCCTCCTGCTCCAGCGCCTGGCGCAGCGACTGCAGGCTGCTGCGGGTGGCGAAGCCGCGCAGGGTCAGATTGCGCCACGCGCGGTAGAAGAACCCCTGGGCCTGCTGCTCCCGGTCGACCACGGTGACGTCCAGCGGCGGCCCGTCCTCCAGGGTGACGAAGTAGCGTCGGCCGCGGTCGCCGGTCTCGGAGGTGTCCGGCGCCTCCTCGCGGGCCGCGCTCACCGGGCGGAAACCGACGTGGCGCAGGCCCGCCATCAGCGTCCGCCCCGTGGGGCGCACGTTCGGCGAGCCGACCGCGTACAGCGTGCCGTACGCCACGGTCCAGCCGATCAGCACCGTCAGGATGATCGAGAACGGCGTGGTGTACCCGGTGACCAGCATCGAGAACGCGTCGAGGAGCAGCACCATCCACAGCACCGCGCGCCAGCGCGGCCGGCGCGACATGCCGACGGCCGTCATGTACGCGATGACCGGGGCCAGATAGCCGTGCACCGGGTCCGTGAGGGCGTGGATGTCACCGGGGGAGGGCTGGGTGAGCGCCTCCTGGATCGAGTCCGGGGCCGCCTTGGCGACCCACAGGTCCGTGGCGAGTGTCACACCGTGCGCGAGGACGGCGGCGAGCACACCGTCGGCGATGCGCAGTCCGTCCCGCTTGATCAGCCGCTCGATCGCGAAGGCCACCGGGACCAGCAGGATCGCGATGCTGGACGCCAGCCCCGCGATCTTGATGAGCAGGTCGGGCGCCTGACCGGTGCCCTTGTTGATGTCCTGTTCGAGACCTGAGGTCGTTCCGTGTGCGAAGGCGGCGATGCCCAGCAGCACGATGACCGCGAGCACACCCACCAGCAGCCGCATGAGGTCGGAGGGGCGGTGCACGCGGGCGGGGAGCAGGGGTTCGTCGCCCTCGACCTCGTCGATGTGCACTTCTTCCCGTGCCTCGTCGCGTGGTTCCTCGCGCGGTTCCTCCCGTGCGTCACCGCGGTGGTCGGGGCCGTCCGGGCTGTCCGGGCGCGACGCAGCGTCAGAGGTGCCCTCCGCGCCCTCGGGGTGCACTCCCTGCTGCTTCATCGTCTCTTCTTGATCTCGTATCACCGGTCACCGCCCGCACGATGGTGGCATGCTCCACCGACACACGGGGGCGTCAGGGTGCAAACGCGGGGTCGCACAGTCTGCCCCAAGCACCGGCCGGGGGCGAGGGTCACGCACGGTCACGAATCGGTCGCACTGTCGGTGGTGTGCGGCAGGATGGGACGGATGAGCGAGCAGAGCAACCCGGACGACGCCCGCCCGGAGCAGGACGACGCCCGCCCCGAGTACCCCGACACGCTGCCGGAGTACGCCGAGCGGGTCCTCGAGGTCGCGGAGCTGATCCCGCCCGGGCGGGTCATGACGTACGGGGACGTCGCCGAGTGGCTCGAGGAGGGCGGGCCCCGGCAGGTCGGCCGCGTGATGGCCCTGTACGGCGGCACCGTGCCGTGGTGGCGTGTGGTGCGCGCGGACGGGGCGCTGCTGCCCGGCCACGAACTGCGGGCGCTCGGCCACTACCGTGACGAGGGCACGCCTCTGAAGGAGGCGAGCAGCGCCGCCGAGGGCCACCTGCCGCGCCTCGACATGCGGCGGGCCCGCTGGGACGGCGGCGAACGCGCGGACGGTCACACCTGACAGCTTCCGCCATCCGGCCCGCCCGGGGGGACCCTGTGGCCCGTACGGGGGAAAACAGGAAAACCGGGCACGTCGGTGCCATGGCGTACGTTCGAGGGGCACGGGGCGGAGAAAGCGGCCCTCGATCACCCAGCACACCCACCAGGACCGGCGAACCACGTGAGCTCCTCTTTCTCCACCAGGCGCCCGTCGCACCCCCAGGGGCGACAGGGGAACCGTGGCGCTTACCGACTGGTCCGTACCCCGCCGACCCGGACCGACCCCCCTCGTCTGGACGCCGCACAGCGCTCCGTGGTTGACCACGCCACCGGGCCGCTGCTCGTCCTCGCCGGGCCGGGCACGGGCAAGACCACCACCCTCGTCGAGTCCGTGGCGGCCCGCATCGCCCGTGGCGGCGACCCCGCGCGCGTGCTGGTGCTGACCTTCAGCCGCAAGGCGGCCGTGGAACTGCGCGACCGGATGGCGCTGCGCATGGGCGCCGCCCGCGCACCCCAGGCGACCACCTTCCACTCCTACTGCTACGCCCTGGTCCGCGCCCACCAGGACAGCGAACTGTTCGTGGAACCCCTGCGGCTGCTTTCCGGCCCCGAGCAGGACGTGGCCGTCCGTGAACTGCTCGCCGGCCAGCTCGACCTGCAGCGGCTCGGTCTCACACACGTGCGCTGGCCGGACGAACTGCGCGCCTGCCTCACCACGCGCGGGTTCGCCGACGAGGTCCGCGCGGTGCTCGCCCGCAGCCGGGAACTCGGCCTCGGCCCCGACGCCCTGGACGCCTTCGCCACTCGCATCGGCCGCCCCGACTGGCGGGCCGCGGCCGCCTTCCTCGCCGAGTACCTCGACGTCCTCGACCTGCACGGCGTCATCGACTACGCCGAACTCGTCCACCGCGCGGTCCTCCTCGCCCACCGCCCCGAGACCGCCGAGCGACTGGCCGCGCAGTACGACGTCGTGTACGTCGACGAGTACCAGGACACCGACCCGGCACAGGTACGACTGCTGCGCGCCCTCGCCGGCGGCGGCCGCACCCTCGTCGCCTTCGGCGACCCCGACCAGTCGATCTATACCTTCCGTGGCGCCGACGTGAACGGCATCCTGGACTTCCCGCACGCCTTCCCCCGGCCCGACGGCCGCCCGGCCCCCGTCGAGGTCCTGCGCACCTCCCGCCGCTCCGGCGCCGCCCTGCTCGCCGCGACCCGGCTGCTCACCCAGCGCATGCCCCTGACCCGCCTCCCGGCCGAGAAGGTCCGCGCCCACCGTGAACTCGTCCCCGCGCGTGAGGGCGGCCGCGTCGAGGTCTACACGTACCCGACCTCCGGCACCGAGCTGGACAACGTCGCCGACATCCTGCGCCGCGCCCACCTGGAGGACGGCGTGGCCTGGGGCGAGATGGCCGTCCTGGTCCGCGCCGGCTCGCGCACGATCCCCACGGTCCGCCGCGCCCTCACGGCCGCAGGCGTCCCCCTCGACATCGACGGCGACGACCTGCCCCTGCGCCACGAACCCGCCGTGGCCCCCCTGCTGACGGCCCTGCGGGCGGTGGCGACAGCGGAGGCCACCCGGGGCGACAACACCGACGACACCGGGGACACGGGAACCACCGCCGAGACCGACACGTGTTGGCTCGACACCGAGACCGCCCTCACGCTCCTCGCCTCGCCGCTCGCCGGCATGGACGCCGCCGATCTGCGCCGCCTGGGACGCGCCCTGCGCGAGGAGGAGCGCGCCGCGGGCAACCCGCTGCCGCCGCCCTCCGACGAACTGCTCGCGCGCGCCCTCGCCGAACCGGAGCGACTGGTCACCCACGACCCGGTGTACGCGCGCGGCGCACAGCGGCTCGGCGCGCTGCTCGCCACGGCCCGCGAGCGCCTCGCGCGCGGCGGCACCGCCGAGGAGGCGCTGTGGGACCTCTGGGAGGGCACGCCCTGGCCCGCCCGCCTGGAGCGAGCCGCCCGCCGGGGCGGCGCGGCCGGACGCAACGCGGACCGCGACCTGGACGCCGTCTGCGCGCTGTTCGCCACCGCCGCGCGCGCGGAGGAGCGCACCGGGGGCCGCGGCGCCCTCAACTTCCTCGCCGAGACCGAGGCCGAGGACATAGCCGCCGACACCCTCACCCGCCGAGCGGTACGCCCCGACGCCGTACGCCTGATGACCGCCCACCGCGCGAAGGGCCTGGAGTGGCGCCTTGTGGTCGTCGCCGGCGTACAGGAAGGCCTGTGGCCCGACCTGCGCCGCCGTGGCTCCCTCCTGGAGGCCGACCGCATCGGCCGCGACGGACTCGCCGAGCCGCTCACCCCGGGCGCGCTGCTCGCCGAGGAGCGCCGCCTGTTCTACGTGGCCGCCACACGCGCGCGTGACCGTCTCGTCGTCACCGCGGTGAAGGCGCCCGCCGACGACGGCGACCAGCCCTCCCGTTTCCTCACCGAGGTCGGTGTCGAACCCAGGGACGTCACCGGCCGCCCCCGCCGCCCCCTGTCCGTCGCCGCGCTCGTCGCCGAACTGCGCGCCACGACGGTCGACCCCCGGGCCTCCGCCGCCCTCAGGGAGGCCGCCGCCCGCCGCCTCGCGCGTCTGGCCGCACTCGCCGACGAGGACGGCCGGCCGCTGGTGCCCTCGGCGCACCCCTACCGCTGGTGGGGCATGTTCGAGCCGACCGAGAGCAGGGTGCCGCTGCGCGACCGCGACCAGCCCGTCGTGCTCTCCGGCAGCGCCCTCGACCAGCTCGCCAACACCTGCGCCCTGCAGTGGTTCCTGGGCCGCGAGGTCAAGGCCGACGCACCCGCCACCGCCGCCCAGGGCTTCGGCAACGTCGTGCACGTCCTCGCCGACGAGGTAGCCTCCGGGCACACCCCGGCCGACCTCGACGTCCTCATGGAGCGCCTCGACTCCGTGTGGAACGCGCTCGCCTTCGACGCGCCCTGGAAGTCGGAGCAGGAGAAGGGCAACGCGCGCGTGGCGCTCGAACGGTTCCTCCAATGGCATGTGATGGACCGCGCGGGGCGCACGCCCGTCGCCAGCGAGCACGACTTCGACGTCACCCTCGAAGCGGGCGACTACGAGGTGCGCATCCGCGGTCAGATGGACCGCGTCGAGACGGACGGCGAGGGCCGCGCCTATGTCGTCGACTTCAAGACGGGCAAACAGGCGCCGACCGCACGCGAGGTGGAACGGCACCCCCAGCTCGCCGTCTACCAGCTCGCCGTCCGCGAGGGCGCCGTCGACGACGCCTTCGACGGCGTACACCCCGAACCGGGCGGCGCCGAACTCGTCCAGCTGCGTCAGGGCGCCGCCAAGCGTGACGGCGGCGAGACCCTGCCCAAGGTGCAGGCCCAGGAACCGCTGGAGGGGGAGTGGGTCGGCGACCTGCTCGCCACGGCGGCCGGCAAGGTCCTCGACGAACGGTTCACCCCGAGCGCCGGCCAGCACTGCGCCCACTGCGCGTTCCGGGCTTCCTGCAGCGCACGGCCGGAGGGGCGGCACGTGGTGGAGTGAGCGGGGGCGCGGGCCCGGCGGGGTGCGGCAGGTGCGTGGTCATCGATTGTCGGTGCCCGCCGTTAGCCTCTCCTCATGCCCGCCCGCATCACCGATCCCGAGCAGCTCAAGGAGCTCCTCGGGATCCCCTTCACCCCGGAGCAGACGGCCTGCATCACCGCGCCGCCAGCCCCGCAGGTGATCGTGGCCGGAGCCGGCTCGGGCAAGACGACGGTGATGGCCGCGCGCGTGGTGTGGCTGGTCGGCACCGGCCAGGTCGCCCCGGAACAGGTCCTCGGCCTGACCTTCACCAACAAGGCCGCCGGCGAACTCGCCGAACGCGTCCGCAAGGCGCTGATCAAGGCGGGCGTCACCGACCCCGACGTCATCGACCCGGACAACCCGCCGGGCGAGCCGGTGATCTCCACGTACCACGCCTTCGCGGGCCGCCTGCTGACCGACCACGGGCTGCGCATCGGCCTGGAGCCCACGTCCCGCCTGCTCGCCGACGCCACCCGCTACCAGCTCGCCGCGCGTGTCCTGCGCGAAGCCCCCGGCCCCTACCCGTCGCTCACCCGCTCCTTCGCCGACCTGGTCAGCGACCTCCTCGCCCTCGACTCCGAACTCGCCGAACACCTCGTACGCCCCGAGGAGCTCCGCACCTGGGACGCCGGCCTGCTCGGCACCCTGGAGGGCGCCAGGCTCACCAACGCCGACCTGCGCAAGGTGCCCGAGGCCGCCGCCGCCCGCCGCGAGCTGGCCGACCTGGTCGTCCGCTACCGCGCGGCCAAACGCCAACGCGACCTGCTGGACTTCGGCGACCAGATCGCCCTCGCGGCACAGCTCGCCCAGGTCCCCGAGGTGGGCCGGATCCTGCGGGACGAGTTCCGCGTGGTCCTCCTCGACGAGTACCAGGACACCTCCGTCGCCCAGCGCATCCTCCTGGCCGGCCTGTTCGGCGGCGGCACCGGCCACCCCGTGACCGCCGTCGGCGACCCCTGCCAGGCCATCTACGGCTGGCGCGGCGCCTCCGTCGCCAACCTCGACGACTTCCCCGAGCACTTCGCCCACGCCGACGGCCGGCCCGCCACCCGCCAGGCCCTCAGTGAGAACCGCCGCAGCGGCGGCCGCCTCCTCGACCTCGCCAACGGTCTCGCCACACCGCTGCGCGCAATGCACGCGGGCGTGGAGGCCCTCCGCCCGGCCCCCGGCGCCGAACGCGACGGCCTGGTCCGCTGCGCGCTCCTGGCCACCCACGCCGAGGAGATCGACTGGATCGCCGACTCCGTCGCCCACCTCGTCAACACCGGCAAGGCGCCCGGCGAGATCGCCGTCCTGTGCCGTACGGCCACCGACTTCGCGGAGATCCAGAGCGCCCTCGTCGCCAGGGACGTGCCCGTCGAGGTCGTCGGCCTCTCCGGACTGCTGCACCTGCCCGAGGTCGCCGACCTCGTCGCCGTCTGCGAGGTCCTCCAGGACCCCGGCGCCAACGCCTCCCTGGTCCGGCTGCTCACCGGCCCCCGCTGGCGCATCGGCCCGCGCGACCTCGCCCTCCTCGGCCGACGGGCCCGCCTGCTCGTCGCCCACGCGCGCGGGGACGACGGCGACGACCCGGACCGCCGCCTCGCCGAGGCCGTCGAAGGGATCGACCCCTCCGAGGTGATCTCGCTCGCGGACGCCCTCGACACCTTCCTCGAGACACCCCTGGAGGGCGGGGACGACGACCGGCTGCCGTTCTCACCGGACGCGCGCGTGCGCTTCGCACGGCTCGCCGCCGAACTGCGCGACCTGCGCCGCTCCCTGGCCGACCCGCTGATGGACGTCCTGCACCGCGTCCTCGCCGTCACCGGCCTCGAGGTCGAACTGTCGGCCTCCCCGCACGCGCTGGCCGCCCGCCGCCGCGAGACCCTGTCGAACTTCCTCGACATCGCCGCCTCCTTCGCCGCCGGCGAGAGCGAGGCGAGCCTGCTCGCCTTCCTCGGCTTCCTGCGCACCGCCGCCCAGTACGAGAAGGGCCTCGACAACGCCCTGCCCGGCGGCGAGAACACCGTCAAGGTGCTCACCGCGCACAAGTCCAAGGGTCTGGAGTGGGACGTCGTCGCCGTCCCCGGCCTGGTCACCGGCACCTTCCCCAGCGGCCAGGGCCGCGAGAAGTGGACCGCCCAGGCCAAGGTGCTGCCGCACGCGCTGCGCGGCGACGCCGACACCCTCCCCGACATCGACTCCTGGGACTCCCGGGCCATGAAGGCCTTCCACGAGGCCATGAAGGACCACCAGCACACCGAGGAACTCCGCCTCGGCTACGTCACCTTCACCCGCCCCCGCTCACTGCTCCTCGGCTCCGGCCACTGGTGGGGCCCCAGCCAGAAGAAACCCCGGGGCCCCTCCGACTTCCTGCATGCCCTGCACGACCACTGCGTGTCCGGGTACGGCGAGATCGAGGCCTGGGCGGACGAGCCGGAGGACGACGCGGAGAACCCCGCCCTGCACCGCGCGGCGGCCGACCAGGTCTGGCCGCTCCCGCTGGACGACGCGGCACTCGCCCGCCGCCGTGCCGCCGCCGACACCGTCCTCGCCCACCTGGACGACCTCGCCGCCCAGGACGACGTACGGCCCGCCGCCACGCACGACCCGGACACCTACGACGACCCGGACTGGCCCCCGCCCCCCGACGAGGACGAGCCGCCCTACGACGAGGCCGACCACTTCGAGGCGGACCCGTTCGAAGGCGAGCCCTTCCTGGACGAGCCTTTCGAGGATGGGCCTTTCGAGGACGGGCCTTTCAGGGACGGGCCTTTCGGCGGTGAGCAGGGTGAGTTCGACCCCTTCGATGACGTCCCCCATGGCGACCCGGCCCGCCCCGCCGTCCCCCACCAGGCCACGGCCCCCGAGCCACAACCCCCCGCCACCACCCGCCCCCGGCGGGCCCTCACGCCCGAGGAGGCCCGCGCCGTCGCCTCCTGGGACCGCGACCTCGACGCGCTCACCGGAGAGCTCCTGCGCACCCGCCGAAGCGTCACGGACGTACCCCTCCCGACGACGCTCACCGCGTCGCAGGTACTGCGCCTGGCCGCCGACCCGGACGGTCTCGCGCAGGAACTCGCACGCCCCATGCCGCGCCCCCCGCAACCGGCCGCGCGCCGGGGCACCCGGTTCCACGCATGGGTCGAGGCCCGCTTCGAGGAGTTGACGCTTCCACTCCTCGAGCCGGACGAGCTGCCCGGCGCCGACGCCGAGATCACCGACGAACGCGACCTCGAAGCCCTCAAGGAGGCCTTCGAACGCACCGAGTACGCCCACCGCACCCCCCACCGCGTCGAGGCCCCCTTCCAGCTCGCCCTCGCCGGCCGCGTCGTACGGGGCCGTATCGACGCCGTCTACAAGCAGGGCGACGGCGATACGACGACGTACGAGATCATCGACTGGAAGACCCATCGCGCGCGCACCGCAGACCCCCTCCAGCTCGCCCTGTACCGGCTCGCCTGGGCCGAGCAGCAGGGCGTGCCCGTGGAATCCGTCACAGCGGCGTTCCTCTATGTGCGCACCGGCGAGGTCGTACGGCCCCGCAACCTGCCCGATCGCGCGGCCCTGGAGCGCCTGTTGACGGGCGAGGAGGCCCTCGCGGAGGATCGCGAGGGACCGCACGGGCCGCAAAGCCGCGCACAACGGCCCGGCGAGGATGTCGGCGCGGGCCGATAGGCTCGTGACCATGAGCCACACCGTTGACAGTGCCGTCAGCGCCGTCCGCACGTACATCGAGCAGCACCGCGCCGCCTTCCTCGACGACCTCGCCGAGTGGCTGCGCATCCCGTCGGTGTCGGCGCAGCCCGACCACGCCCCCGACGTACGCCGCAGCGCGGACTGGCTCGCCGCGAAGCTGAAGGAGACCGGCTTCCCGACCGCCGAGGTCTGGCAGACGCCCGGCGCCCCCGCCGTCTACGCCGAGTGGCCCTCGGGCGACCCCGAGGCACCCACCGTCCTGGTCTACGGCCATCACGACGTACAGCCCGCCGCCCGCGAGGACGGCTGGGACAGCGACCCCTTCGAGCCCGTCGTCCGCGAGAACCGCCTCCACGCGCGCGGGGCGGCCGACGACAAGGGCCAGGTGTTCTTCCACACCCTCGGCGTGCGGGCCCACCTCGCCGCCACCGGCCGTACGGCCCCGGCCGTCCACCTCAAGCTGCTGATCGAGGGCGAGGAGGAGTCCAGCTCCCCGAACTTCCGCGCCCTCGTCGAGGAGCAAGCCGAGAGGCTCGCCGCGGACGCCGTGATCGTCTCGGACACCGGCATGTGGTCCGCTGACACCCCCACAATCTGCACGGGCATGCGCGGCCTCGCCGAGTGCGAGATCCGCCTCTTCGGCCCCGACCAGGACATCCACTCCGGCTCCTTCGGCGGTGCCGTCCCCAACCCGGCCACCACGGCAGCCCGCCTCGTCGCCGCCCTGCACGACGAGCACGCGCGCGTGGCCGTCCCCGGCTTCTACGACGGCATCGTCGAACTCACCGACCGGGAACGCGAACTCTTCGCCGAACTGCCCTTCGACGAGGAGCGGTGGCTGCGCACCGCCAAGTCGCACGCCGCCCACGGAGAGGCCGGACACACCACCCTGGAGCGCGTCTGGGCCCGCCCGACCGCCGAGGTCAACGGCATCGGGGCCGGCTACCAGGGCCCCGGCAGCAAGACGATCATCCCGTCCGCGGCGTTCGTGAAGCTGTCCTTCCGACTGGTCGCGGGCCAGGACCCCGACCACGTCGAAAAGGCCGTCCGCGTCTGGGCCGACGAACAGATCCCCGCCGGGATCCGGTACGAGATCGCGTTCAGCCCCGCCACGCGCCCGTGCCTGACCCCGCTCGACCACCCCGCCCTGCGGTCCGTGGTCCGCGCCATGGGCCGCGCCTTCGAAGGGCCCGTCCGCTTCACCCGCGAGGGCGGTTCCGGACCCGCCGCCGACCTCCAGGAGGTCCTCGACGCCCCCGTGCTCTTCCTGGGCATCTCCATCCCCTCGGACGGCTGGCACGCGCCGAACGAGAAGGTCGAGCTGGACCTCCTCCTCAAGGGCGTCGAGACCACCGCGTATCTCTGGGGCGACCTGGCGGAGAACTGGCGCCGTGCGCCCTGACGACGACCCCGCTCGGCCCGGAGCGGGTTTGCGCGCGGCGCACACTGGAAAGGCCGCATCGCAGCGCCGCACCGGACCCGGTCGCCCCCTCCCGCACGTCCCGCTGAACCGCCCGCCGAATCAACCGTTCCACCGGGGGAGTTGGAAGCACCCGTGACCACCTGGACCGACCAGAACGCCGACAGGCCCATCTCGCTCACCGCGCCGAGCGGCATCGACCGGGCCGCCCACCACCGGCTCGACGAGGCCTGGCTCGCCGCCGCGTGGAGCCACCCCACGACGCGCTGTTTCGTAGTCTCCGGCGGCCAGGTCCTCATCGACGAGACTCCCGACGGCCGGACCGAGCTCGTCATGACGCCCTCCTTCGAGGCGCCCCTCACCGAGGCGCACCGCTACTTCCTGGGCACCGACGCGGAGGGCGTCAGCTACTTCGCGCTCCAGAAGGACGCCCTGCCCGGCCGTATCGACCAGTCCGCCCGCCCGGCCGGACTGCGCGAGGCCGGGCTGCTGCTGTCGCCCCGGGACGTGGGCCTGATGGTGCACGCCGTCGGCCTGGAGAACTGGCAGCGCACCCACCGCTTCTGCTCCCGCTGCGGCGAGCGCACGGTCATCGCCGCGGCCGGACACATCCGCCGCTGCCCCGCCTGCGGTGCCGAGCACTACCCGCGCACCGACCCCGCGGTGATCATGGCCGTCACCGACGAGGACGACCGCATCCTCCTCGGCCGGCAGGTCCACTGGCCCGAGGGCCGCTTCTCGACGCTCGCCGGCTTCGTCGAACCCGGCGAGTCCATCGAGCAGGCGGTGCGCCGCGAGGTGTTCGAGGAGGCCGGGATCAGCGTCGGCCAGGTCGACTACATCGCGAGCCAGCCCTGGCCGTTCCCGTCCAGCCTGATGCTGGGCTTCATGGCCCGTGCCACCTCCACCGCGATCGATGTCGACGGCGACGAGATCCACGAGGCCCGCTGGTTCTCCCGCGACGAGCTCACCGCCGCCTTCGAGGCAGGCGAGGTCCTGCCCCCGTACGGCATCTCCATCGCGGCCCGCCTGATCGAACTCTGGTACGGCAAGCCCCTGCCGACGCGCAGCTTCGTCTGAGAACAACTCGACGGGGGCGCCCCGCCCGGGACGCCCCCTCTGCGATCGCCTACGCGCCGATCTTCTGCTTCACCTGCGCCAGCGACGGGTTCGTCAGCGTCGAACCGTCGGCGAAGAGCACCGTCGGCACGGTCTGTAGACTTCCCTCTTACCTTGTGGCGGCCGGGGAGGGCTGCCCATGGCTTGGGGAGGGGCAAGGGTGAACGACAAGCCCAGGGCGCTTGGTGTGGTCCGTCTGTCCGTAGGTAACGAGAACCAGACCGGTGAGGAAACGCAGCGGACCCGCATCAGCAAGCGGGCGGACGCGGAGGAAATGGAGCTGGTCGACTTCGCCGTCGACATCGATGTATCGGCGTCCATCTCGCCGTGGGTGCGCCCGTCGCTGGGGGACTGGCTCAACAACAAGAAGGACCAGTTCGACCACATCATCATCCTGAAGATCGACCGCATCGCGCGGTCGGTCCGCCACCTCTCGGACATCATCGAGTGGTGCGAGGCGAACGGTAAGGGCCTCATCTCCTGCGAGGAGGGATTCGACCTCTCGAAGCCGTGGGGCAAGACCATCGCCAAGATCCTGGCCGTGGTCGCAGAGGCCGAGCTGGACGCCATCAAGGCCCGCAACAAGGCTTCCCGGGAGACCATGCGGAAGACCGGCCGCTGGCCGGGTGGCCTTGTCCCGTTTGGCCGCAGAGCGGTGAAGGGCGATGCGGGCTTCACCCTGGAACTCGACCCTGAGTACGGCCCGACGCTGATCGAGATGATCCGGCGCTTCATCGAGAAGCCGAGCTTCTCGGCTGTCGCCGACTGGCTGAACGAGCAAGGCGTGCCCACGGCTCAGGACATCGCGCGTATCCGTGCGGCGGCAGGCGAGAGCACGACTCGGCTGGCGGACCCGAAGCCTCGGGGGGCCAGGTGGACGCCGACCACAGTGCAAGCCGTACTGGTCAGCCGCTCTCTGCTCGGGGAGTACGTGCGCGCCAATGGCGCCGCTGTCCGCAACGACGATGGCACCCCCGTCATGCGGTCTGAGCCGGTACTGAACGAGGAGGAGTGGGCGAAGCTGTCGGACGCCGTTGCCTCGGTCAAGTACAAGAAGCAGAAGGGCTCTACGTCTCCGACTGTGGGCGTGACGTTCTGCATGCTCTGCGGCAGCTCCCTGTACTTCGTGAAGGGCGACCCAGCCAAGGGCAAGCGGGAGCGGTACCGCTGCCACGGAAACAAGAGCAAGGGCATTCAGGCATGCCCGAAGCAGAGGTTCTGGGCAGAGGACTTGTACCCCTGGCTGGAGTCGGCTCTGTTGGGAGAGATCGGCCACCTGGAACGGATGGAGTCGAAGACGACCATCGACGACAGCCGTGCGGCGAAGCTCGCCGTCATCGACGGCAGGATGAACCAGCTCCTGAAGGAACTTCAGCAGGGCGAGATCAGTGCCGTCGCATACGGCTCGCAAGTCGCCAGCCTTGCCCAGGACCGGGAGAAGGTCACCAGCGAGGAGGGGCCGAAGCCGGTGACCGTGTGGACGGGCACGGGCGAGGGATACGCGGAGTGGTGGGAGCGGTCGAGCGTCGACGAACGGCGCGAGTGGCTGAAGAAGCACAAGGTCAAGGCGTACTTCGGACATGACGTCCTGGCCATCGATCCAGGCGACCTGATCGAGAACCTCAAGCAACAGGGCATCACGTACTGGGATGTGCCCTCCAAGTCTTCTCAGGTGCTCTCACCGATCACGCCGATCTCGTTGCCGGGCAAGCCGTACGAGAAGCCGAAGTCGCTTACGGGGGCGGAGTGGGAGATCGTCAGCCGTTGGGAGGACTTCGAAGCAGAACGGGCAGCGCAGCGGGCGAAGGCTGAGGAGGAGACCAAGGGAGCAGGGGAAGCCAAGATCGTTCCGGCGTCCGCCTGATGCAGGATGAGCAAGCGAGGAAGGCCCCCGGCTTGGGGGCCTTCTGTCGTTCCGAGTCAGAAGGGCGGCGGCTCGTGTTCTGCCTCGCGGAGCCGATGGGCCGAGTTGTCGTAGTCGAAGTCGGCTGGCATGGGAGCTGTGTACGACTCGCCGAACCACTTCCGGTGGCGCTCCTCTTGCTTGACCGTCGCCAGGTCTACGAAGGACAAGGTGGGGGCCGAAGGCCCCCCAAGGGAGTCAGCCCCTTCGTCTTCCTTCTGGGGGCCGCTTACGCGGCCCACCTTCGCCGGCTGCTTGCGCTCTTCGTCTTCGCCCTGTCGGCCCCCTACGGGGGGCCGCTCTCCGCCTACCGGCTTGCTCTTCGCCGCTGGCTCCTCTCTCCCACCGCCGTCGCTCTTGAAGGTATGTAGGTTGTATGGCTCCTCAGCCATACCCCCCTGCTTCGGCAAGGTGAGTCGGTAGATCACTGGACCATCCGGCACCTTGCCGGTCTTCGTGAGCCAGCCAGCCTTACGTAGCCTGCCCACGATCTTGTTGACCGTCTGCTCTGGAGCCCTGCCGCCGTAGCCGAGTTCCCTGGCGATCGTCCCGTTCGACGGGCACACGTTCTCGCCTGTCTCGTAGTCCGCGTACAACGCCATGGTGACGCCGACCAACTTCTCTGCGTGCTTCATGTTCGAGCGCACCAGCGCACGACGCCATACGTGTTCCTGTATCTCGGGCTTCCCTTCGCCGAAGACTCAACAAGGACTCCAAAATCTACAGGTCGCCAGAGACAAAAGCGCAGTTCATCGCATGTGAGGCGCCTCTCAGGCGGACCCCAGAACCGTGGCAGGATTTGGGCCGCCAAGACACGGCGGTCGAGCAAGGCCCCTTCAAGGGGTCATGCCCCACCCCCTTCCGCCGTTGCCTCTCACGTCGCCCCTGCCCGCTCCGCTGTCGACAGGCTGAGCCAGGGCGAGCGAGGCGGGCGAGAGCACAAGGGCAGGCAGGCATGCGCACGACCGTGGCGCAGCGTGACCAGTAACGGGCGTCTCGAAAACCAAGGTTTGTGAGACGAGGTGGCAAGCATCCCCAAAGGGGGCGCAGCACTGTTCAAAACCCGTCTCGAAACTCCTGTCTCGGGCTTGATCTTTTGAGACGAGTTCTGAGACAGTCCGTGTCGTGACGACGAACACGATCACCGGTCAGCTCATCGGATACGCCCGCGTCTCCACCGATGACCAGGAAGCACAGCTCCAGCGCGACGCACTGACGGCCGCTGGCTGTGCCCGGATCTTCGAGGACAAGGCCAGCGGGAAGAACACCAACCGGCCAGAGCTCACGGCCGCACTGGACTACGCCAGGCCCGGCGACACCCTGTGTGTATGGAAGCTGGACCGGTTCGCCCGTTCCCTCATCGACCTTGTGACCATGGTCGACACCCTTCGAGAGCGAGGCATCGGGTTCAAGGTGCTCACGGGTGCACTGGCCAACATCGACCCCGGTACGGCGGACGGCCGTCTCATGCTTCAGGTGGTCGGGGCCATGGCGGAGTTTGAGCGCAGCCTGATCAAGGAGCGCACCCGCGCAGGGCTGGACGCAGCCAAGGCGCAGGGGCGTACCGGCGGACGGCCGACTGTGGTCGATGAGGACGTGCTCACCGTGGCCCGTGCGAGGAAGGCCAAGGGCGAGAGCGTGAGCGCCATCGCCAAGGCTCTCGGGATCTCTCGAGCCACGCTCTACCGCCACCTTGGAGAGAGCGCCTGAGACAGGCGCACAGCACCTTCCGACAGGCCCTCGGCTCACGCCGGGGGCCGCTGTCATACGTGGGTGTCTGACGCCGTCCGACAGGCGTAACGATGCCTGCCCCTGCCGACCACGGGGGGAGTCGACAGAGGCAGGCACAGGGGGTGCAGGTCGCTCGAACCGCTCCCCCTTCCGGCACACCTCGGTCGTGATGCCTCGCCGTCCCTCAGAGCGCCGGGGACCTGTCGCTCACTCGTCCCAGACCACCATCGCGAACGACGTACAGACACGCCGGAAGCCCTTGTGTCCGCTCCGGCCCGTGTGGCTCATGCACTCCACGTCTACCGCCGCGCCGTCCGTGGCGGGCGTGGCCGTCCACTGGCAGTGAAGGCACTCCGCTTCGAAGGTCACGTCAGTGTCCGGGTGCTGCGTGATCCGATGCTTCACGTACCGCATGACGGAGCGCACCATCACTCGGCCCCGTGGTCTTCCCGCAGGTGCGTACGGAGTACGACGTTCGCATCTGACGCCTTCGAGTAGTCCCCAACCGATCGGGCGTTGGTTCGAGTCACCGCGATACCGAGGCACTCGCGGCAGCCTGCCGCGGGGTCCGGCTCCCGGGCTGGAGCTGTCAGGTGCACTGGCTCCGCCATCGTCGTCTTCGGTGTGCTCATCCTGTACGGCCTCCCCGCCTGGATCTCGCTGCGGTCCATCCTTGGGGATCCAGCGAAGCGGCCCTACGTTCTTTCCTGTTGAGGCAAGAACTCGTCTCGGATGCTCTCGACCAGGGCGCGCATGTCATCGCCGAAGAGCGCCACGTCGGCGAACCGCTCGAAGGTGTCGACGTACGTCTGTATGTCCCTGGGGTCCCGTGTCGTGACCTCCGAGTGGAACGTCTCGACGATCACAAGCCGGTCATCGTGGATGCTGAAGCACGTCATGGGGAAGTCCGGCATCCGGCCGGCCAGTGGCACCACCCCAACGGTCACGTTGGGAAGGCGGGACAGGGATACGAGCCGATCAAGTTGTACCGCCATCACGACTGGCTCACAGATCAGCCACCGTAGGACGTGCTCACAGATCACGAAGTAGAACGACCGGCCGTCTTCGTAGAGCGTCGCCTGCCGCTCCATCCTCGCTGCCACCGTCCGAGCCCTGGTCTCGTCCGGCAAAGCTGGGGGCAGGGAGAACACCGCCGTGGCGTACTCCGGGGTCTGGAGGAGTCCGGGGATGAGTTGCCCCTGAAACAGCCTGAGAGCGGTTGTGTTGGCCTCGATGGCCTTGATGGTGTTCTGGTGCTTCCAGGGGCCCATACGGCGCAGCAGGCGCCACGCTGTGGCCTCGGTGACCTCGGCTCGGGCAGTTGCGAGGAACTGTTCCTTCACTGCGTCCGAGACGTCGAGCGCGGACAGGATCAGGTCGACGTCCTGAACGGTGGGCAGGGTCCGGCCGTTCTCGATCTTCGAGAGCTTCCCTGCGGACATGGAAGCCCTGCGGGCTACCGCGTCACCGGTCAGTCCCGATGCTTCCCGCAGTGCCCGCAGGGCTCTCCCGATCGACTCCGTGGTCAGTGATGCCGCTCCCAGTAGGCCGCGAACGGGACGGCGCGGGTGAGCGCCACGTCGCGGTAACCCTGGTACTCCCTCAGCCGGTCGGTAGGCAGGAGTTCACCGCCGATGAACTTGCCCTCGGGGGTGTAGTGCATGCGGTACACCTCACGGTCGTCGAAGAGCCAGAAGTCGTGATCGGGCAAGCCGGTCACCTTCTGCTCGGCAAGGTCGATGATCCCGATGGACTCCCCGGCCTTGATGTTGCCGGGGTAAGCCGACAGCTCGTAACGCAGGTAGTCAGTCAGAGGGGAGCGCAGGACATGAACGCGGGACACGCTCTTGCCCTTGTCGGTCATCGAGCGCACCCATGGGTTGTCGCTCCACTCCGGGCCCATGTCCTCACCCGCGAGGAACCGAGCGATCTCCTCCCGCTCCTCCTCCACGTCATACACGTCGAGCGTCTCCAGCCGGAAGGCGGTCCGCTCGAAGGTCTCGAAGAGACGGCCGAACTCCTCACCGCTGAGCACGGAAGAACTCCTCAAGTACGGCGGCCGGGACCATGACGGCTGTCTCTCCTTCGGGGAGATCGAGCTGTGCCAGCCGCTCAGGGTCGGTGATCACGTAACCCTGCACCACGTAGTCCTTACCATCGTCCGTACCCCACAGCGTCGGGCACGTGCCGTTCTTGCACTCCGGGTCTCCCGACAGCTTCCGCAGCGGTGCACCCACGGCTTCCCCCTCAGGTCGACGGTCCTTGTCGCTTTCGATGCTTCTGGCCTTCGGCCAGCACGGTCAAGATCCCCGGCTTTCCAAAACGGGAAAGTCCCCGGAGCGCGCAAACCCCCGATCAGCTCCAGGCCGACCGGGGGTTGCGTATCGCGGGATCAGACGCCGAGCGCCTGCTTCACCTGGGCAAGGCTCGGGTTCGTCATCACGACCTCAGTGCCACCACTGGAGGGAACTACCTGAACAGTGGGCACCGTCTGGTTTCCGCCATTCGCCTTCTCCACGAACGCCGCGGACTCCGGGTCCTGCTCGATGTTGATCTCGGTGTACGCGATGCCCTCGCGCTCCAGCTGCTTCTTCAGCCGCTGGCAGTAACCGCACCACGTGGTGCTGTACATCGTCACAGTGCCCAGCATGTCTCTCGTGCTCCTTCGGAGGGTCGGGGACGGGCGATCGTAAAGGGGGAACGTACTTGAAAGCGCCACCATTCCCGTTCCGAACGACCTGGGCGTGACGTCCGCCCCAGAGGCCGCCGCATTAGTACGACTGCGGGGTCCCGCCTGTGGACAACCGGCTCGCCCGTCTCCGCCGACCTGGCAGCATGGCCGTGTGACAGCAGCAACGCACTCCCCCCTTTTCCCGCGGGTCCCCGACTCGGCCGACGCGGTGCTCGAAGGGCTCGACCCCGAGCAGCGCGAGGTGGCCACCTCCCTGCACGGTCCGGTGTGTGTGCTGGCAGGAGCCGGTACGGGCAAGACCCGGGCGATCACCCACCGCATCGCCTACGGGGTGCGCGCCGGTATCCTGCAGCCCTCCAGCGTGCTCGCCGTCACCTTCACCAACCGCGCCGCCGGTGAGATGCGCGGCCGGCTCCGCCAGCTCGGCGCCCAGGGCGTCCAGGCCCGTACGTTCCACTCCGCGGCCCTGCGTCAGCTCCAGTACTTCTGGCCGAAAGCGATCGGTGGCACACTGCCCCGGCTCGTCGACCGGAAGATACAGCTCGTCGCCGACGCGGCAGCCGCCTGCCGCCTCCGCCTCGACCGGGGCGAGCTGCGGGACGCCACCGCGGAGATCGAGTGGTCCAAGGTCACCCAGACCGTCCCCGCCGACTACGCCCTCGCCGCCGCCAAGGCGGGCCGCGAGGCCCCCCGCGACCCCGCCGAGATCGCCCAGCTCTACGCCGCCTACGAGGACCTCAAGCGCGAGCGCGGAGTCATCGACTTCGAGGACGTCCTGCTGCTGACGGTCGCCGTCCTCCAGGACCGGCACGACATCGCCGAACAGGTCCGCGCCCAGTACCAGCACTTCGTCGTCGACGAGTACCAGGACGTCAGCCCCCTCCAGCAGCGTCTGCTGGAGCTGTGGCTCGGCGATCGGGACGACCTCTGCGTCGTCGGCGACGCCAGCCAGACGATCTACTCCTTCACCGGCGCCACCCCCGACCACCTCCTCGACTTCCGCACCCGCCACCCCGGTGCCACCGTCGTCAAGCTGGTCCGCGACTACCGCTCCACCCCCCAGGTCGTCCACCTCGCCAACGGCCTGCTCTCCCAGGCCCGCGGCCGCGCCGCCGACCACCGGCTGGAGCTGGTCTCCCAGCGGGACCCGGGACCCGAACCCGTCTACACCGAGCACACCGACGAGCCCGCCGAGGCCGAGGGAGCCGCCCGCCGCATCCGGGACCTCCTCGCCGCCGGCGTCCCGGCCGCCGAGATCGCCGTGCTGTTCCGCACCAACGCCCAGTCCGAGACCTACGAGCAGGCCCTCGCCGACGCCGGCATCCCCTACCAACTGCGCGGCGCCGAGCGCTTCTTCGACCGGCCCGAGGTACGCAAGGCAGGAGTCGCCCTGCGCGGCGCGGCCCGCTTCGGAGGCAACGACACGCTCCTGGAGGATGCCGTCGACCTGCCCTCGCAGGTGCGTGCCGTCCTCTCCGGCGAGGGCTGGACCCCACAGCCCCCGGCCGGCTCCGGGG
This sequence comes from Streptomyces sp. T028, assembly GCF_048159505.1. Taxonomy (NCBI): domain Bacteria; kingdom Bacillati; phylum Actinomycetota; class Actinomycetes; order Kitasatosporales; family Streptomycetaceae; genus Streptomyces; species Streptomyces sp. T028. Next base: position 192,429 of record NZ_JBLRVZ010000031.1, on the reverse strand, counting down.
CCGTCAGAGAGCGCTGGGAGTCGCTGGCCGCACTGGTCGGCCTCGCCCAGGACTTCGAGGCCGCCCGGCCCGGCGCCACCCTCGCCGACCTGGTCGCCGAACTCGACGAGCGGGCGAACGCCCAGCACGCCCCGACCGTCCAGGGCGTCACCCTCGCCTCCCTGCACTCGGCCAAGGGCCTGGAGTGGGACGTCGTGTTCCTGGTCGGCGTTGCCGAGGGCATGATGCCGATCACCTACGCCAGGACCGACGAGCAGATCGAGGAGGAGCGGCGTCTCCTCTACGTCGGGGTCACGCGCGCCCGCCAGCGGCTCCATGTCTCCTGGGCGCTCTCCCGCTCGCCGGGCGGCCGCCCGAGCCGCCGCCCGAGCCGCTTCCTCGACGGGCTGCGCCCTGGCTCGGGCACGGGAGCCGCCCGCGTCGGGGGAGCCTCCGGGGGCATCGAGCGCGGCTTCGGCACCGCCGGCGTGGAAACGGCGGCGGTGCCCCGCCGGACTCGGTGCACCCCGGCCAGGTGCCGGGTCTGCGGACGCACCCTCACCGACGCCGGCGAGATGAAACTGATGCGCTGCGAGGGCTGCCCCTCCGACATGGACGAGGGGGTCTACGAGCGGCTGCGGGAGTGGCGTGCGGGCCAGGCGCGGCGAGGCGGGCAGCCCGCGTTCTGCGTCTTCACCGACAAGACGCTGATGGCCATCGCCGAGGCCGTTCCCGACGAGGCGGGCGAGCTCGCGCGGATCCCCGGGGTCGGAGCGCGCAAGCTCAACCGCTACGGGGCCGATGTGCTGGCCATCTGCGCAGGCCAACCCCTCGAGGACGACGGGGAAGTGGCGTGGCGCGGAGATGATGCGAACTCGTCGAAAAAATAGTTTGCGCATGCCCCAGCAATCCCCATAGGTTCTTAGACACGGAAGCGGCGGCCTTCTCGAAGGCCCTGATTCCGTGCTCTACTTACATATCCGCAGGACTGGGTTCACCCCCGGTCCCCCGAGACGCCGAGAGGAGGCGATTCCAGTGATCATCATCAACAGCAGCTCCATCAGCACTGCCAAACTGACCGATCGCTCGGTCGTCTCCACGTGCATGCTCGGCGCCTCGACCCTGGGCACCGGTCTGTCCGGCATCCGTGCCGACCGGCTGGCGTCCTCCTCCGTTGCTCCCGCGGGCCTTCCCGTCCGTGAGCGCAATGAGCGACCGACCGAGGCACTGGAAGCAGTAGGGGCACAGGCGCAGGCCTATGCCTTTACCGAGGCCAGTGCCGGATTCCGGAAGCAGACGACGCAGCACCACCTGATGTGGGCCTTCCGTGGGCCAGAACCCTGGAGTGATCCAGCCTGATCGTCGATCAGGCCGGCGCCTTCAGGGCCGCGGAACCCCAACCGGGATCCGCGGCCCTTCTGTTTGTCCCCGTACCGGGGACAGACGGGCGAAGGGGCCTCGGGACAAGAAAAGCCGACACCCGGCCCAACAGGGCCGGACCGACAGACGAGGAAGACGAAACCGTGCAACTCGAAGCGCACGCCACGTCCGTACCGCCTTCCGAAACGATCCCCCCGCCCGGCCTCACGGAGGACTCCACCTTGACCCCGCTCACCGCGCTCACCGCGCTCGACGACGCCATCGAGAACCTCGGCGTACCCGTCCCCTGCCGCTCCTACGACCCGGAGGTCTTCTTCGCCGAGTCGCCGGCCGACGTCGAGTACGCCAAGTCCCTCTGCCGGACCTGCCCGCTGATCGAGGCCTGCCTCGCCGGTGCCAAGGAGCGGCGTGAGCCCTGGGGTGTCTGGGGTGGCGAGCTGTTCGTCCAGGGCGTCGTCGTCGCCCGGAAGCGGCCGCGTGGTCGCCCGCGCAAGAACCCGGTCACGGCATGAACACCGCAGGAACGATCGACCGCCCCCTCACGCAAGACCCCCAGAAGCAGGCCCCGATGAAGCCGTTCACCAGCGAGCCCGCAGGCTCCGCGACCGAAGACGTCACCACCACCGGCGCGATCGACTCGCGTCAGAACAGGACCCGAGAGATGCAACTCATCCCAGAAGCCCTGGCACGTGCGCATATGCACGAGCGACTGCACGAGGCCGAGCGTGAGCGCCAGGCCGTGCGCCTGGCGGCCGCCCGCCGGATGCAGCGCCGGGCGGAGCGCGCCTCGCTGCGTGCCCGCCGGGCGCTCGCCATGGCCGTGATGCAGTAACCCTCACCCACCGGAAGCGGTGGCCTCCCGACAGGGGAGGCGGAAACTGTCCCCGCGGGGGCCGGTCCGTCCGAACGGACCGGCCCCCGCGGTGCGTTGCGCCCGCCCCGCGCCCCACCCGGCGCTATCGTCCGCAGGGTGACGAGTCCTCCCGGAGACGACGACGGCGGTTCCCCGACCGATCCCGTCGTGTGCGCCCACTGCGGCACGCCGGCCGGGAAGCCGGTGCCCGTCACCTGGACCTGTTCCGTGGAGAACGGCGTCCGCCGCTACTTCTGCGAGACGTGCGCCCGGGACAACCTCAGGGCGATCGAGGGGCGGTTGGACTCGAACTGGTGGTGAGACGACCCGGCCACGGCTGTGAGGCCGTCCGTCAGGCCTCCGCCACCGACTCCTGTGCCTCGAACTCGGACAGCTCCTTCTCCGGGACGAACCCCGGCAGCCACTCCTCCAGTTCGTCCCGCAGCCGGACCGTCGCGCCGAGCTGACACAGCACACCGATCGTGCTGAGGGTCACCCGGTGTATCAGCAGATAGGCCGGCGGCAGGTTGAGCTGCTTGCCCAACTGGTGGGCGGGGGACCGGGGGTCGGCGATACGGGCAGCCTGGCTGCGCATCCAGCTGCGGGTGAAGGTGAACTCCTCCACCTTCGCCGGCTCGATGATCGGCAGCAGATAGTCGAGGACCGCGTCGGGGTCCAGCTCGATGGACTCCTTGACGAAGCCCTCCGCGCACAGGAGTTCGTAGACCGCGTCCGCCTCGCCGTCCAGGGTCATGCGCAGGGACTCGCCGATCGGATCCGGCAGGCCGCCCGAGAGCCGGTCGACGGTGCCGAAGTCCAGGACACCGAGCCGCCAGTCCTCCTCGCCGTCCGGTCCGCCGGGCAGCAGACGGAAGTTGCCGGGGTGCGGGTCGGCGTGCAGCAGACCGGTACGGGCCGGGCCGGAGAAGAGGAACCGGGACAGCAGCTGTCCGGCGCGGTCGCGCTGCTCCTGGGTGCCGCCGGAGATCACCTCGGACAGCGGGACGCCGTCGATCCACTCGGTGACCAGGACCTGCTCGCACTGGTGCACCACCGCAGGGACCACCACGTCCGGGTCGCCGGCGAACTCCTCCGCGTGGGCCTGCTGAGCCTGTGCCTCCAGGCCGTAGTCCAGTTCCTCGGAGACGCGGTCCCTGAGTTCGGAGATCAGCGGCTTGACGTCCATGCCGGGGACCAGCGGACCCAACAGACGGGCGAAACGGCTGAGTTGGTTCAGGTCGGAGAGCAGGGCCTCGCCCGCCCCCGGGTACTGCACCTTGACCGCGACCGCCCGCCCGTCGTGCCACACCCCGCGGTGGACCTGGCCGATGGAGGCCGCCGCGGCGGGCCTGTCGTCGAACTCGAGGAACAGGTCGGACCAGTCCTCCCCGAGCCGCTCCGCGAGCACGGAGTGCACCGTGCGGGTCGGCATCGGCGGCGCCGCGTCCTGGAGCTTCGTCAGAGCCGCGCGGTAGGGGCCTGCGACCTCCTCGGGCAGAGCCGACTCGAAGACGGACAGCGCCTGCCCGAACTTCATCGCACCGCCCTTCAGCTCGCCGAGCACCTTGAAGAGCTGCTCCGCCGTCCGCTGTTGCAGCTCACGGCCGACGATCTCCGCGGACTCGCCCACGATCCGCTTGCCCAGGCCCCAGGTCGCCCGTCCGGCGAAGCCGAGCGGCAGCGCGGCGAGCTTGGCGGTCCGGGTGACCGCCTTCCGGGGAAGATCAGACATGCGCCCTCCAAGTCCCAGCCTGCCGCGCCGTTCCTGTCGAACGGCGTAACTCCCTGGATTGCCGTTGCCCTGCCATTGTCGCGTGCGATCCCCCGTCCTCGGGTGTGTGTTCCCCCTTACCTTTCTCCTCGCGGTCGCTCGACGCGCCGCAAGGACACGCGGAGTGCGGCCATACCGGCCGGGCGTGCCACTGCAGGGTGGGCAGGGAGACCTCCCAGCGGGCTCCCGCGCTGGAGGGGACCCGGCCGTCGAGGAAGGTGAGCGCGTGGGCGGCCGCGAGGCCGGCGACCGTCGTGGCCAGGGTGAGGTCGCAGGCCTGTGCGGGGCGGCGCCTGCCCGACTGCCATTGTGCGACCAGCCGGGGCCAGGTCTCGTCCCGGTCGGTGCGCGCCTGTTGCAGACAGCCCGCGCAGCCCGTCTCACCGGGCAGGACGAGCGGTCCGACGACACCCGTCGCCTCCACCACCCCGGCGTACAGATGCGGAGTGCCCGAGGCGAGCAGGGGTTCGGCCGTGGACGGAGGCGGCGCGTGTACGGACACGTCGTCCCGTGGGGCGATGATCACCAGAGAGAAGCCGGGGGAGCGGGGAGTTTCCGGGTCGGCCGGTGACCGGGTGTTTCTGCGCGACGGGCGGTCCGGGGCGGCCGCGCGCACGGCCTGCCGGGCGGCCTCGTCCCGTCGCTCACCGACCGACGCGGGGGACAGCCCGCCGGGTGCCACGTCCCCCGGCTCCACCAGACCTCCGTCCCGCACGTCCACCTCGCCGATCCCCGACCCCGACAGCAGCGCCGCCAGCACCGCGCCGACCCGGCCCGCGCCGCGCACCTGCACCCGCGTCCGGCGCCGCGCCGCGAGCCGTCCGAGCGCGTCGCCCGGCGCCGACGTGGTCAGTGACAGCGAGGCGAGATCGGGGCGGAGCCGGTCCAGGACCTCCTGCCGCTCGCGCAGGGCCGCCGCCTGCGGCCCGCCCCCACGCGCGTCGTCGAGGAGTCCCGCCCGGGCCAGTCGCTCCACCAGCAGGTCCACATGTCCCTCCGGCAGATCCATGCGGCGCCCCTCCTCGCGCAGCAGATCGAGCCCGCGGGTGCCGTCCAGCAGGTCGAGGAAACCGCCCGTCGCCGTGTCCACCGGACCGAGTGTCAGCGCGTGTGCCGGTGCCATCCCGAACTGCACGGTGTTGAGGTCTCGCCAGCCGCGCCGCAGCGCGGGCTTCACCATCGGATGCATCAAAGCCCCCGTATGCCTGCGTATGCCAGGAAACTTCCCTTACGTCGACGGGGCGGGGTGTGCGGGTGTGACTCCGGGCGTCCCGCTCCGCCGACGAGTGCCAGCATGCCCGGCCCCGCCGCACCGTGCCGAAAGTTGTCCACAGGCTCGGGCAATCGTCGTACAAATCCGTCGTATGACTTAAAACCGGGGCGCGGGATCGGAACCCGACCGTCCCGGAGTCGGGACTTCCCCCGTGTGCAGCGGGTAACGTCGGGGCGTGCCCGCCGACCCCCTGCACCGCGCCGGAACGCCACAGCGCAGCACGACGAGCCAGCCGCCGAGCGGATCGGGGGCGAGCGCGATCGAGGTCCGCAGAAGCGCCCGTCGGCGCCGCACGGTCTCCGCCTACCGCGAGGGCGATCGCACCATCGTGCTCATCCCCGCCCGGATGTCCGAGGCCGAGGAACAACGCTGGGTGAGCGTCATGCTCGACAAACTCGCCGCGCAGGAGAGCCGGCGGGTGCCCGGCGACGCCGAACTCGCGGAGCGCGCCGAGCGGCTGTCGGCGCAGTGCTTCGACGGCCGGGCCCGGCCCACCTCGGTGCGCTGGGTGACCAACCAGAACACCCGTTGGGGCTCGTGCACCCCGGCCGAGGGCAGCATCCGGCTGTCGCACCGGCTGCAGGGCATGCCCGACTACGTCATCGACTACGTCCTCGCCCACGAACTCGCCCATCTGCTCGTGCCCGGCCATGGCCCCGACTTCTGGCGGCTGCTGGAGGCCTATCCGCGCACCGAGCGGGCCCGCGGCTATCTGGAGGGAGTGGTGGCCGCGGAGCGGCTGCCACATGCGCCGGACGCGCGCGAGGAGTGATCCGCAGGACGCGGAGCGTGCGCGCGCCCGGTATCGGTCGGCGCGGGTTGTGTACCGGGTCTGTACCGACATCGTGCGTTGTCGGTGTTTGCCGTTAGCCTGACGCGACGCACTCGCAATCGGGATGGGGGACGGTCGTTACGCATGCCCAGGGAATTCCAACGCGGCCACAAGGCCAGGATCAGTGACCTCACCGCGGGCACCGATCTGTACGTAGGCGTGCAGATCACCGCCCCGGGCCTGTCCTTCGACATCAGCTGCTTCGGCCTCGACGCCGACGAACGGCTCTCCGACGACAGGTACTTCGTCTTCTTCAACCAGCCGAAGTCCCCCGAGGAGTCGATCCAGCTCCTGGGCGCCCAGGCCGGCGACACGGAGTCCTTCCGCATCACCCTGGACCGGATCCCGCCGCAGATCCAGAAGCTGTCCTTCACGGCGACCGTCGACGGTGCCGGACAGATGTCGCAGATCGGCCCCGGCTACATCCGCATCGTCGCCGGCGGCGAGGAAGTGGCCCGGTACGCGTTCAACGGCTCGGAGTTCACCACCGAGCGGGCCGTGATGCTGGGCGACTTCTACCTGAAGGACGTCTGGCGTTTCGCGGCCGTCGGGCAGGGCTTCGACGGCGGCCTGGAGGCGCTGCTGAGGAACTTCGGCGGCGAGGTCGCGGAGGAGGAGGCGCCCGCACCGGCCGCCCCCCAGCCGCAGTCCGGCGCCGCTCCCGGATTCGCCCCGCCCGCCTTCGCCGCCCCGGCCGCCACCGCGCCGGCCCCGGCTCCCGCCCCACAGCAGCCGCAGCCCGCCCCGCAGGGCTTCGCGCCGCCCGCAGCGACCCCGCCGCCCACTCCGGCTCCTGCGCCCCCGGTGCACGCCGCGCCGACCATCGTCGCGCCCATGGCCCCGCCCGTCGGCGGCCAGGTCCCGCCGCCGGCCCCGGCCCCCGCGCCCTACGGCCAGCCGCCCCAACAGCAGCCGTACGGCCAGCCCGGCGCCCCGACCGCACCGCCGCCCCCCGGCTACGGCCAGCCGCCCCAGGCACCGCAGGCCCCCATGCCGCCCCAGGCCCCCATGCCGCCGCAGGCCCCCATGCCGCCGCAGGCCCCCATGCCGCCCGGCTACGGCCAGCAGCCCCCGTTCGGGCAGGTCCCCGGCCAGCAGACGTACGGCGTTCCGCAGGGCGCGCCCCAGGGCGGCGCCGGAGTCACCGCCGCGCTCCAGCAGTTCAAGGAGACGCCCACCGGACAGCGCTGGACGCAGCAGAACAAGAAGCTGATCCGCGTCGACCTCGGCATCGGCGGTCAGCCCGTACTCGCCCGCCAGGGCAGCATGGTGCTCTACCAGGGCAAGGTCGACTTCAGCTACAAGGGCGCCGGGTTCGCCGGGCGCATCGTGGGCAACGCGACCGGCCAGGAGATGCAGCTGATGCGCTGCACCGGCCAGGGCCAGGTGTTCCTCGCCGACAACTCCACGATGCTGCACCCCATCGAGCTCCAGGGCGACGGCATCTGCGTCTCCGCCGAGAACGTCCTCGCCTTCGACGAGAGCCTCCAGTACGAGGTCCGCCGCATCGAGGGCCACGGCATCCCCGGCGGCGCCCTGTTCACCATGCAGTTCACCGGCACCGGCACGATCGTCGTCAAGACGCACGGCACGCCCGTCGTCCTGCCGGTCACCCCGACCACGTTCGCCGACTGCAACGCCGTCGTCGCCTGGTCGTCCGCCGCCCAGGTGGTCGTCTCCAGCCAGGTGCGCATGCGCCGCAACGCCTACCCCGGCGACACCGGGGAGAGCGTCAACCTCCAGTTCCGGGGCGCGCCCGGCAACTTCATCGTCGTCCAGCCGTACGAGGTCTGAGGGAGCCCGTCATGAACCAGCCGCTCGCGGGCTACGCCCCGGCACCCGTCACCGCCCGCATGGAGAACCACGGCAACCACATGCTGAAGGTCGCCATGCAGACCGGCAACGACCTCCTCGCGCGCGTGGGCTCGATGGTCGCCTACGAGGGCTTCGTCCAGTACGAGCCCAACCCGCCGGCCGTGCGCCAGATCGCCCGCGACTGGATGACCGGCGAGGGCGCCCCCCTCATGAAGTGCTCCGGCGACGGACTGCTCTACCTCGCCGACTACGGCGCCAATGTCGTCGTGATCAACCTCAACGGCGACGGCATCTCCGTCAACGCCACCAACCTGCTCGCCTTCGACGCGCACCTCACCTGGGGCGTGGAGCGGGTCAAGGGCCTGGCGAAGTTCGCCGGGCAGGGCCTGTGGAACACCAAGATCTCCGGACAGGGCTGGGTCGCGCTCACCTCCCGCGGCAAGCCGATCGTCGTCGACTGCGGCGGCGGCGAGGACGAGACCTATGTCGACCCGGACGCGCTCGTCGCCTGGTCGCCGAACCTCAAGGTGAAGGGCAAGCGCAGCTTCAAGGCGCAGTCGCTCATCGGCCGGGGCAGCGGCGAGGCCTACCAGATGGCCTTCTCCGGCCAGGGCATCGTCGTCGTCCAGCCCAGCGAGGACAGCACCGACCGCCTCCGGATCCGGGGCTGAGGGGGAGCCAGAACGCCATGCAGAGCTCACTTTTCGCGCACAACGACTCACAGACCCAGGAACGCTGGAGCCTGCAGAACAAGCAGATGCTCCGCATCGTCCTGGAGGGCCACGACGACATCCTCGCCCGCAAGGGCACGATGGTCGCCTACCAGGGCCTCGTGGAGTTCGACGCCGAGTACCAGAGCAACCAGCAGGGACGCGCGCGTGCCCGCACCGGCGAGGGCCTGGACCTGATGCGCTGTCACGGACAGGGCACCGTCTACCTCGCCAACCTCGCCCAGTACGTCCACCTCGTGGACGTCGAGCAGGACGGGCTGACCGTCGACAGCAGCTATGTCCTCGCCATGGACTCCTCGCTGCACCACGAGGTCATCGCAGTCGACAGCCTCTACGGCATCTCCGGCTCCGGGAAGTACCAGCTCAACATCACCGGCCGCGGCCGCGTCGCCCTGATGACCTCGGGCGCGCCGCTGATGATGCAGGTCACGCCCGACCGGTACGTCAACTGCGACGCCGACGCCATCGTGGCCTGGTCGACCGGGCTGCGTGTGCAGATGCAGGCCCAGACGCACTCCTCCGGGGTGTGGCGCCGGCGCGGAAACACCGGTGAGGGCTGGGAGCTCAGCTTCATGGGCACCGGTTTCGCCCTGGTGCAGCCCAGCGAGCTGCTGCCGCCGCAGAACGCCCAGATCGGGTCGGGCCTCGCCGCGCAGTACGGCATGGGCCAGCAGGGGGCGCGGGGGCAGAACCAGGGCAACGTCTGGAGCTGAACGTGGGTAAGGGGTGACCCAAGGCGGTTCACCCCTTACCCACGTCAGAGTTTGGCGCGGGTCGCTTCCAGCAGCCGTACGACGGAGTCGTCCGCCACTCCCGCGACCTCGCCGTAGGCGAACCAGCGCAGGTCCAGGGACTCGTCGCTGATCGCTGCCACGGCGGCGGGCGGAGCGACGGCGGCATACTGCACGTCCAGATGCCAGGCACAGGGTGTGTGATGCCGGTCCAGGCGGACCGGGCCGCTCTGCAGCAGACGCAGAGAAGTGATGCCCGACTCCTCCGTGGCCTCGCGCAGCGCGGCATCGGCGAGCGTGCTGTCGTCCCGCTCGCAGTGCCCGCCCATCTGCAGCCACATGCGCAGCTTCTTGTGGAGGGTGAGCAGGACCCGCTCACCCTCCGGGTCGATCACCAGGGCGCTGGCGGTGATGTGCCCCGCCGCGCAGTCCTTCCACATCCCGTCGGGATGATCGTTCAGATGATCCAGGTAGGTCTGCCGGAGGTCCTGCTGGTCCTCGTACTTCTCCAGCACCAGGACCGCGTCGTCGTGGAGCGTCACTCGGAGTCTTCGTCCTTCTCCGGCTTCTCGGCGGAGCCGCCCGCCTCGCCGAGCATCTTCTCCAGCTCGGAGAAGTCCAGCTGCTCACGGTGCACGAAGCCGTCCGGGTCGTCCAGGTCGGAGGCCGTCGGCAGCATGTCCGGGTGCGCCCACAGGGCGTCACGTCCGTCCACACCGCGCGCGTCCGTCAGCGAGGCCCACAGCCGGGAGGCGTCCCGCAGCCGGCGCGGGCGCAGCTCCAGGCCGATCAGCGTGGCGAACGTCTGCTCCGCCGGACCGCCCGTGGCGCGCCTGCGGCGCAGGGTCTCGCGCAGCGCGTCCGCCGACGACAGCCGGGGCTTCGCCGCCGCGTGCACCACCGCGTCCACCCAGCCCTCGACGAGCGCCAGGGCCGTCTCCAGACGGGCCAGGGCGGCCTTCTGCTCCGGGGTGTCCTCCGGCTGGAACATGCCCTGCTGCAGCGCGTCCTGCAGCTGCTCGGGGTTCTGCGGGTCGAACTGGCCGACCACGTCCTCCAGCTTGGCGGTGTCGACCTTGATCCCGCGCGCGTAGCCCTCGACCGCGCCGAACAGATGCGAGCGCAGCCACGGCACATGCGCGAAGAGCCGCTGGTGGGCGGCCTCGCGCAGTGCGAGGTAGAGCCGGACCTCTTCCTGGGGGATGCCCAGGTCCTTGCCGAACGACTCGATGTTCAGCGGCAGCAGCGCGGCCCGGCCCGCCGGGCCGAGCGGCAGGCCGATGTCGGTCGAGCCGACCACCTCGCCCGCCAGCACGCCGACGGCCTGCCCGATCTGGGAGCCGAACATCGCGCCGCCCATCGAACGCATCATGCCGATCAGCGGGCCGGCCATGGCCTGCATCTCCTCCGGCAGAACATCGCCCATGGCCGCGCCGACACGCTCGGCGACCGGGTCGACGAGCTCCTTCCACGCGGGCAGGGTCGCCTCGACCCACTCCGCGCGGGACCACGCCACGGCCGAGCCGGCGCCCGACGGCAGCGAGGTCACGTCGTCCAGCCACAGGTCGGCCAGGCGGACGGCCTCCTGGACGGCGGTGCGCTCGGCGGGGCCGACGCTCGCGTCCTTCACGCCGTCCGACGTGCCCTGGGAGACCGTCTGGCGGGCGATCTGCTTGGCCATGTCCCAGTTCACCGGCCCGCCCTCGTACGAGAGCATCTGGCCGAGCTGCTGGAAGGCCGCGCCCAGGTCGGTGGGGTTCAGCGAACCGAACATGGCCGCGAGCGGATTGTCGCCGCCGGGACCGCCCGGGCCGCCGAAGCCTCCGGGCATGCCGAAACCGAACGGGTTGGCCTGTCCCTGACCGCCACCGCTCTCCTGGTCCTTCTTCTTGCCCTCGTCGCCGTCGTCCGGCTCCTCCGGCGGAAGGCCGAATCCGAATGGGGTGTCACTCACGGGGTTCCTCGGCTGGTTAGGCCACCGGGTTCTCGCCCGGCGGCGCGGCTGCCCTGCAACACCACCCAGCGTAGACACCCCGGGGCCCGATCGGGCCTCGGTGCTTCGCCGACTCCTGGCCTGCGGCAGGATGGATGCCACCTGGTACGTACGCGTCACTCGCGCCCGTATGCCAAGACAACCGCTGGAGACACCTGGTGAGTTCCCCAGATCCGCAGGTTCGCGCAGCGCGAAACCACTCCGCCCCGGGTGGTTCGCGCGGGCCCGTCGTCGCCGTGACCGGCGCAGCCACCGGGGTCGGCGCGCTGCTCACCGAGCGGCTCGCCGCGTCGGACGAGATCAAGCAGGTCGTCGCCATCGACGAGCGACGGGGCGAGTGCGACGCGGCGCAGTGGCACATCCTCGACGTCCGTGACCCGGCGATCGCCGACAAGCTGCGCGGCGTGGACGTCGTCGTGCACCTCGCCCTCGATCTCGACCTGGGGAGTGACGCCGCCGCCCGGACGGCCTACAACGTCCGCGGCACGCAGACCGTGCTGACCGCCTCCGCGGCGGCCGGTGTGCGCCGCGTCGTGCTGTGCACCTCCTCGATGGTCTACGGGGCGCTGCCGGACAACGAGCTGCCCCTGTCGGAGGACGCGGAGCTGCGGGCGACGGCGGAGGCGACGGGTGTCGGCGACCTGCTGGAAATCGAACGGCTGGCGCGGCGGGCGCCCCGCGCGCATCCGGGGCTGAACGTCACCGTGGTCCGTCCCGCCGTGCTGGTCGGGGGCACGGACACGGCGCTGACCAGGTACTTCGAGTCGCCCCGGCTGCTGGTCGTGGCCGGATCCCGGCCGGCCTGGCAGTTCTGCCACGTCGAGGATCTGTGCAGCGCCCTGGAGTACGCCGTACTGGAGAAGGTCGACGGCGAGCTGGCCGTCGGCTGTGACGGGTGGCTGGAACAGGAGGAGGTCGAGGAGCTCAGCGGGATCCGGCGGATGGAGCTGCCGTCGGCGGTCGCGCTGGGCGCGGCGGCCCGCCTGCACCGGATCGGGCTGACGCCGTCCCCGGCGGGCGACCTGGCGTACACGATGTACCCGTGGGTGGTGAGCGGGTCTCGGCTGCACGACGCGGGGTGGCGGGCGCAGTGGACCAACGAGGAGGTGCTCGAGGAGCTGCTGGAGGAGGTGTCCGGGCGGCACACCGTCGCCGGGCGGCGGCTCGGGCGCAAGGACGCGACGGCGGCGGGGGCCGCGGGGGCGACGGTCGCGCTGCTGGGTGCGGCGGCGGTGGTGCGGCGGGCGCGCAAGGCGCGCAGGGGGCGCTGAGGCTTTGCCTCGGCGGCTCCACCAGGGGGCTCCGCCCCCTGGACCCCCGGTCGGCCCTGAGCAGGCCTCGTCCTCGAACTTTCCCAGAGGGGGCACCCCCAGACGGGCTGACTGTGTTCCCGCTGCCCGCGCGCGTGCGGCACGATGGAGGCATGGCATCCACCAACGATCATCCCGGTGAGCGGGCGGCCGAGGACCCGATCAAGCTGATCGGCATCAGGGACACCGCTCTCTCCCTCGACGAGGTCTTCCGGGCCGTCGGGGACGACGCGGCCGGGGGGACCGCGCTCTTCGTGGGGACTGTGCGCAATCACGACGGGGGTGCCGACGTCGACACGCTCGGGTACTCCTGCCATCCCACCGCCGAGGCGGAGATGCGGCGGATCGCGGAGAAGGTCGTCGCCGACTTCCCGGTGCGGGCGCTCGCGGCCGTGCACCGGGTCGGGGACCTCGCCGTCGGTGATCTCGCGGTGGTCGTCGCCGTGTCGTGTCCGCATCGGGGCGAGGCCTTCGAGGCCTGCCGGAAGCTGATCGACGATCTCAAGCACGAGGTGCCGATCTGGAAGCACCAGACGTTCTCCGACGGCACAGAGGAATGGGTCGGCGCGTAGCGCCGCTGACGACCCGCCCCGCCTCCGGTTGCGTAACCCCACCCCTGCCGTGAGCGTTGTCAGTGCGGATGGTTAATCTGCTGATCAGTCAGTTGCGGTAATGGGGTTGGGAGGTCGGCATGGCGGTGCTCGCCTGGTTGCTGATTCCGCTTGTGGCTGCGATCGGGGCCGGACTGTGGGGGAGCTGGGCCAACCGCACCCGCAAGGCGCGCGGCGACGGTCCCGAGCTCGACGGGTACGCCCGTTTCCGTGCCGCCATGGAGAAGTCCGCCGCCCTGCCGAGGTCCTCCTCGGGCGGCTGACCCGGGTGGTGGCCCTGACGGTGCGCTGACAGAAGCGTCCCGTACTGTCGAGGCATGCCACGCCGCACCGCGACGATGCTCGCCTCCACCCTGATGCTGATCGCGCTCCTGTGCGCAGGGGTGCTCATCCCCGTGCCGTACTCGGAGATGTCCCCGGGGCCGACGGTGAACACGCTCGGTGAGCACGACGGCGAGCCGGTGCTGCAGATCGCGGGGCGGAAGACGTACGCGACGAGCGGCCATCTGAACATGACCACCGTGAGGGTCACCAGCGCCGACTACCGGATGAACCTCGTCGAGGCGGTCTACGGCTGGCTGGCGCACGACAACAAGGTCGTGCCGCACGACACGCTCTACCCCGACGGCAAGACCGAGGAGGAGTCCACCCAGGAGAATGCCGAGGAGTTCAGCCAGTCCCAGGAGAGCGCCAAGGTCGCCGCCCTGGAGGAGCTGGACATCCCGGTGAAGTCCTGGGTGATCGTCTCGACGGTGGTCAAGGACTCCCCGGCCGAGGGCAGGCTGCACGCCGGGGACGTGATCAAGGCCGTGGACGGGACCGCGGTGAAGGAGCCGGCCGACGTCGCGAAGCTGGTGACCGAGCACAAGCCCGGACAGGACGTCGTGTTCACGATCGTCCCGGCCAAGGAGCAGGCCGCCGCCGAGAAGGCGAACAAGACGGCGACCAGGACCGAGGACGTGACCATCACGACCGCCACCTCCGACGACAGCGGCGAGAAGCGGGCCATCGTCGGGATCTCGGCCGGAACCGATCACACGTTCCCGTTCTCGATCGACATCAAGCTCGCCGACGTGGGCGGACCCAGCGCCGGGCTGATGTTCGCCCTCGGGATCTACGACAAGCTGACGCCCGGCAGCCTCACCGGCGGCACGTTCGTCGCCGGCACCGGGACCATCGACGACGACGGCAAGGTCGGGCCGATCGGCGGCATCGAGATGAAGACCGTGGGCGCGCGCAGCCAGGGCGCGAAGTACTTCCTCACGCCCGCCGACAACTGCTCGGCCGCCGCCAAGGACACCCCGTCCGGGCTCAGGCTCGTCAAGGTCGACACCATCGACGACGCCCTCGCCGCACTCAAGGACATCCGCGGCGGCGACACCGCCGATCTGCCGAAGTGCACCACCAAGTGATGTCGGCGGCTACTCCTCGAAGGTCGCCGACAGCGCCTCCGCCAGACCGGGTACCAGGTTCCCGCCGGTGAGGACCTCGGTCGGCGCGTCCTTCTCGCGCAGACGCAGCGCCGACTCACGGGTGCCGTCGCGCAGGACCGCGACCGTCATCCGGACCTCCTGGCGGTCCGGGTGCTCGGCCACCCACCTCGCCAGCTTCCCCTCGCTCAGCCCCTGCGGGACCTGGGCCTCGGCGGACGGCGGCAGCATCAGTCGCTCCACGGTCAGGGCGCAGCCGACCACCGCGTCGGGCCAGGCGATCGTGGCCAGGAACTCGTCGAGCGGCTTGTCCGTTGGCACTTCGTCCTGCTCGATCGGGGTGAGACCTGTGGTCTCGGTCTCGTCCTGAAGGCCGAGCTGGGCGGCAAGCGAGGGTTCCTGAGCCCGCAGCCGTGCGGTGTCTACGAGGGCGAAGAGGCGGGCGGGCTGGTCCCAGCCGAGGCCGGAGGCGTACTCGTCGATCTCGAGTACGGCCCGGGTGAGCGGGTTCGCTGCCATGGGAGTGTTGGACATGGTCACAATCCTCTCTCGTTCTCGGGCGGAATCGGGAACCGAGTAAACGGTGAGTAAGTTGCATAGGTGTGGGCCCACGAGCACGGGGGGCCACTGGGGGCCGGCGAACACGTGGGCCTGAGGGATCGACAGCGAACTTCGAGGTGCGCACCTTGGCTTTCCAGATGCCGGACCGCGGCGGAGGCCCGACAGGGCCGCGGATGAGAGTCGGCCGCCCGTCCCGGCGGGTCCGGACCCTGCTCATGACGCTGGGCGTCCTTGCCGTTCTCGGCATGGCGTTCACCATGTTCGCCGGGTTCTGGACGGACTGGCTCTGGTACCGGTCGGTGAACTACTCGTCCGTGTTCACCACCACACTCTGGACCAAGATCGGCCTGTTCTCCGTCTTCGGTCTGCTGATGGCGCTCGCGGTCGGTTTCAACATCTGGCTCGCCCACCGGCTGCGGCCCCCGCTGAGCGCGATGTCGGTGGAGCAGCAGAGCCTCGACCGCTACCGCATGGGCATCGCCCCGTACAAGAGGTGGCTGCTCCTCGGCATCACCGCCCTGGTGGGGCTGATCGCCGGCGCCTCGGCGGCCGGCCAGTGGCGGACCTGGCTGATGTGGGTCAACGGCGTGTCCTTCGGACAGAAGGACCCGCAGTTCCACCTCGACGTGTCGTTCTTCGCCTTCGACCTGCCCTGGTACCGGTTCCTGCTCGGTTTCGGCTTCGCCGCCACGATCCTCTCGCTGATCGCCGCCGCGCTCACCCACTACCTGTACGGCGGGCTGCGCGTCACCAGCCCCGGCGCGCGCGCCACGGCCGCCGCCACCGGACACCTGTCGGTGCTGCTCGGTGTCTTCGTCACCCTGAAGGCGGTCGCCTACTGGCTCGACCGGTACGGCCTGGCCGTGAAGTCCAGCGACTTCAAGGCGACGGACAACTGGACGGGCCTGAGGTACGTCGACGCCAACGCCTACCTCCCGGCCAAGACGATCCTGTTCTGCATCGCCGTCATCTGCGCTCTGCTGTTCTTCGCCACCCTGTGGCGGCGCACCTGGCAGCTGCCCGTGATCGGCTTCGGCCTGATGGTGCTCTCGGCGATCCTCATCGGCGGGCTGTACCCGGCGATCGTCCAGAAGTTCCAGGTCCAGCCGAACGAACAGGCCAAGGAAGCCCCGTACGTCGAGAAGAACCTCAAGGCGACGCGTGAGGCGTACGGCATCGACGGCGCGCAGGTCACCGAGTACACAGGGACCAGCACCACCAAGGACAAGACGCAGCTGCGTGACGACGTGGACGCCACGGCGAGCATCCGCGTCCTGGACCCGAACATCGTCTCGCCGACGTACCAGCAGCTCCAGCAGATGCGGAAGTACTACGCCTTCCCGACCAACCTGGACGTGGACCGCTACAACATCAGCGGCTCCGACGAGGACACGGTCATCGGTCTGCGCGAGCTGAACCTCGCGGGCGTCGACAAGCAGAACTGGATCAACAACCACTTCCGCTACACCCACGGCTACGGCGTGGTGGCAGCCAAGGGCACCACCGCCGACTCCGAGGGCCGCCCGGTCTTCACCGAGTCCAACCTGCCCTCCGAGGGCGACCTCGGCACCTACGAGCAGCGCGTCTACTACGGCGAGAAGACGACGACGTACTCGATCGTCGGCGGTCCCCAGAAGGAGATCGACTACTCCGACGACTCCGGCGAGAAGACCACCAGCTACACCGGCAAGAGCGGGGTCAACCTCTCCAACCCGGTCAACCGGGCGGCGTACGCGGTGGCGTTCGGCGAACCGCAGATCCTGTACTCCGGCGCGATCGGTGAGGGCTCGCGGATCCTGTACAACCGCACGCCCAAGGACCGCGTCGAGGCGGTCGCCCCCTGGCTGACCATCGACGGCGACGCCTACCCGGCCGTCGTCGACGGGAAGATCCAGTGGATCGTCGACGCGTACACCACGACGAACGGCTACCCGTACGCCTCCCGTACGACCCTCGGCGACACCACCGCCGACTCGCTGACCGCGACCAACGACAACCGCGCGGTGGTGGCCCAGCAGAACCAGGTCAACTACATCCGCAACTCGGTGAAGGCGACGGTCGACGCGTACACGGGCGAGGTCAAGCTCTACCAGTGGGACACCGAGGACCCGGTCCTGAAGACCTGGATGAAGGCGTTCCCCGGTACGGTCGAGCCCAAGTCGGACATCTCGACGTCGCTGATGGCGCATCTCCGGTACCCGCAGGACCTGTTCAAGGTGCAGCGCGAACTGCTCAGCCGCTACCACGTCAAGGACGCCACGACCTTCCTCAGTGGCAGCGAGGTCTGGCAGGTGCCGGACGACCCGTCCAACAAGTCGGGCGACGCGGTGCCGCCGTACTACCTGAGCATGAAGATGCCGGACCAGCAGGCGCAGGCGTTCTCGCTGACGACGACGTTCACGCCCAACGGACGCGACAACCTGAGTGCCTTCATGGCTGTGGACTCCGAGGCGGGGACGTCCGGTTACGGCAAGATCAGAATCCTGAAACTGCCGACGAGCACCACCGTCGACGGACCGAAACAGGTCCAGAGCCAGTTCAACTCCGAACAGGACATCGCCGAGTCGATCAGACTCCTCAAGGGCGGTGACTCCGACATCGAGTACGGCAACCTGCTGACGGTGCCGCTCGACGGGGGACTGCTCTACGTCGAGCCGGTCTATGTGCGCGGTGGCGGGCTCAAGTACCCGCTGCTGAAGAAGGTGTTGGTGACCTACGGCGGCAACACCGCCTTCGAGGACACCCTCGACGAGGCCCTCAACAAGGTCTTCGGCGCGCAGAGCACGACCCCGCCGGAGGACGAGGGCGACACCACCACACCTCCGTCGTCCACCAACCCGACGGTCCAGGAGGCGCTGGACGACGCACAGAAGGCGTTCACCGCCGGCCAGGAAGCCCTGAAGAAGGGCGACTGGGAGGCGTACGGCAAGGCGCAGAAGGACCTCGAGGCCGCCCTGAAGCGGGCCGAGGCCGCGCAGGACGAGGCGGACAAGAGCGCCAACAAGGCGAGCAGCAGCCCGAGTCCGAGCGCCACTCCGAGCAGCGGCAGCGGCGGCGCCAAGGCGAGCAGCAGCCCCAGCCCGAGCAGTAGTCCGAGCAGTAGTCCCAGCGGCTGATCAAGCCCATCCCGCGTCGTGATACGGTTGTGGAACACGACGCGGGGTGGAGCAGCTCGGTAGCTCGCTGGGCTCATAACCCAGAGGTCGCAGGTTCAAATCCTGTCCCCGCTACTGAAGACGAAGGCCCGGATCCGGTACACGGATCCGGGCCTTCGTCATGTGCGAACGCATGTGCCGTCGTGAGGCATCGCCGCGCCGCTGTGGGGACTTGGGGGAACTGTGTTTGACTTGTCTCTCTGTGGGCATGTCGACAAAACGCTGAAGTGACCTCACGGGCTGCGGTATACACAGGTGTACCCGGGTGCAGGTGGTGCGACGATGGACGTTATGGGGGACAAGGCAACTCTGTTCGAGACAGGGCGGTTTGTGCAGCCTTCCGGTGAGGAAGCGACCCCGGTCGAGACTCCGGACGAGAACCGGGTCGAGAGCCGGGACTGGACGGCGGACGCCGTCGAGACGGTGAAGACGGACGAGACGGTAGAGACGGACGAGACGGTAGAGACAGAAGAAGCAGCCGAGACGGGGGTGACGGTCGAGACGGGGGAGGCCGTCGAGGAGATGCGGCTGCGGCTCGCCGCGGGGGCCGGAGACGCCGAGGCGACCAGCGTCCTCGGCGCCATGCTGCTGCGCCGAGGCGACCTGGACGGGGCCGAACCCCATCTGCGCGCCGCCACCGCGGCGGGCGACCGGGCTGCCGCCAACAACCTGGGCGTCCTGCTGCACCAGCGCGGGTACGCCGACGAGGCCGCCGGATGGTGGCGGGTCGCCGCCGTCGCCGGCTCCGCCGCCGCCGCGCACGCGCTCGGGCGCCACTGTCGCGAGTGCGGCGACGAGCCCGCCGCCGAGTACTGGCTGCGCCAGTCCGCCGAGCAGGGCCACGCCCTCGGCGCGTACGCCCTCGCCGACCTGCTGGAGCACCGCGGGGACGGCGGGGCCGAGCGGTGGATGCGGGCAGCCGCCGAGCGCGGGCACCGGGAGGCGGCGTACCGGCTGGCGCGGGCACTGGACCGCAGGGATTCGCGGGACTCCGACGGCGACAACGGTGTCTCCGTACCGGCGGAGGCCGAGCAGTGGTACCGGCAGGCCGCCGCCCGCGGCCACCGGAGAGCCGCCCTGCACCTCGGGTCGATCCTGGAGCGCAAGGGAGAGCTGAAGGAGGCCGGCCGCTGGTACCTGACGTCCGCCAAGGACGGCGAGGCGCGGGCCGCCTGCGCGCTCGGGTTCCTGCTGCGCGACGCCGGCGACACCGAGAACGCCGCGATCTGGTGGCTGCGGGCCGCCCAGGACGGCGACGGCAACGCGGCCAACGCACTGGGCGCGCTGCACGCCGAGCGCGGCCAGACCCAGACCGCCGAGCGCTGGTACCGGGCCGCCATGGACGCCGGTGACGACAACGGCGCCTACAACCTCGGGCTGCTCTGCGCCGAGCAGGGCCGTACCGCGCAGGCCGAGCAGTGGTACCGGCGCGCGGCGTACGCCGGGCACCGGGAGGCCGCCAACGCGCTGGCCATCCTGCTGCTCCAGGTCGGGGACACGGCCGGGGCGGAGCCCTGGTTCTCCAAGGCGGCGGAGGCGGGCAGCGTCGACGCCGCGTTCAACCTCGGGATCCTCTTCGCGGGGCGCGGCGAGGACGTCGTGGCGCTGCGGTGGTACGAGCGGGCCGCTTCCGCCGGGCACACCGAGGCGGCGCTGCAGGTCGGCATCGCCCGGCTGCGCGAGGGCGAGGAGCAGGAGGCCGAACGGCATCTGCGGTGCGCCGCGGGCGGGGGCAGCGCGGAGGCGGCGTACCGGCTCGCCGCGGTACTGGACGCACGCCGGCCGCCGCAGCCCGCGCACGAGCTCGGGGAGATCGCGCACGAGAAGACCGAGTGCGAGGAGTGGTACGAGCGGGCCGCCCAGCAGGGGCACCGGCGGGCCCAGGTGCGGGTCGGGATGCTCGCCGCGGCCCGGGGGGACGTGTGCGAGGCGGCGCGGTGGTACCGGGAGGCCGCCGAGGCCGGGTCGCGCAACGGGGCCTTCAACCTGGGGCTGCTGCTCGCGCGGGAGGGGAGTGAGCCGGAGGCGGTGGTGTGGTGGACGCGGGCCGCCGATGACGGGCACGGGCGGGCGGCGTTGCGGCTCGCCCTCGTCTACGCGCGTCGGGGGGAGCTTGCGGAAGGGCAGCGGTGGGCGGACCGGGCGGTGTCGCTGGGGCCGGGGGAGGTCGCGGAGCGGGCGGCGCGGTTGCGGGACGCGTTGGGGCAGGAGCTGTCGGCCTGACGGTGCCCTGTGCTGACAGGGGGCTCTGCCCCCTGGACCCCCGGCCTTCGCCCACCCACCACCCGACTCGGTGGGACAAGAAGGGGCACGCCCATAACTGATTTGCCTCTGCGCTCCCCCTTCACGTAACGTTGCATTCACCGACGCGGGGTGGAGCAGCTCGGTAGCTCGCTGGGCTCATAACCCAGAGGTCGCAGGTTCAAATCCTGTCCCCGCTACTGAAGGCCGAGGGCCGGAATCCAAAAGGGTTCCGGCCCTCAGTCGTGTCCGACCCTGTGCCTGATACGTGACCGGCTAGGCCGCCGCGCAGCTCGGGCAGATGCCGCGGTACGTCACCTCGACGTCCGAGACCGCGAAGCCGAAGCGCTCGGTGTCGGGGAGGTCGGCCAGCGGGTTGCCGGTCGGGTGGACGTCACGGATGGCGCCGCACCGCGCGCAGACCAGGTGCTGGTGCGGGCGGTGGGCGTTGGGGTCGTACCGCTTGGCGCGCCGGTCGGTCGCGACCTCGAGCACCTCGCCGAGGGAGACCAGCTCACCGAGTGTGTTGTAGACGGTCGCCCGGGAGATCTCGGGCAGCTTGGCGACAGCCCTGGCGTGCACCTCGTCGGCCGTCAGGTGGACGTGTTCGCCGTCGAGGACCTCGGCCACGACGCGTCGCTGCGCGGTCATCCGCCATCCGCGTCCGCGCAGCCGTTCCAGAAGGTCACTCATGCGCACCAGCCTAACAGCAGGAGGAACAGTTCCCGATCGGGTGTGACTTTGGAGCCATACCTGACTTAGACATTGTCCATTACCGGATCGGGGCTGTCCATGCTGTGTCGAGCGGGGTGTGCTCAGGCGGGGACGCGCTGGCGGGCCGGTGCCCAGCAGCGGATGATGTCGCGGACCGAGACGATCCCGGCGGGTTCGCCTCCGTCGAGGACGATCAGATGCCGGAAGCCGCCGTGGGCCATGGCCTGGGCCGCCTCCTCCAGGGTCCAGGTCGGGGCGGCGAAGACCACGTTGTTGGTGGTGTGGGCGTGGGTGCGTTCCGTGTCCGGGTTCTGGCCGAGACCCACGGAGTTGAGGATGTCCCGTTCGGTGAGGATGCCGATGCCGCCAGCGTCCGGGTCGAGGACGAGGGCGGCGCCGACGCGGCGGGCGGACATCAGGGCGGCGGCCTGGCGGAGGGTGTGGTCGGGGCCGATGGTCAGGACCAGCGTGCTCATGGCGTCTCGGACGAGCATGGGATGGAGCCACCTCCTACTGGAATCCATGCCGCAAGTGCATTGATTCACAAGTTCACAAGTGGGGGGATCCTCAGAGTCTCAGGTAAAGCGGGGGTCAACAAGAGGGCGCGCGCGGCCAATTGAGGGCGCACACGCTCACATGTGTCGGTCGGTACCGCCCGCCGAGGCCGGTCAGTACCGTCCGCCGAGATACGACAGCAGCTCCTCGTGGAGCAGACCGTTGGACGCGGCCCCGTTGCCGCTGTGCGGGCCCGGGCGGCCGTCGAGGCCGGTGAAGGTGCCGCCCGCCTCCGTCACGACGATCGCGTTGGCCGCCATGTCCCACAGGGAGAGCTCCGGCTCGGCACACAGGTCCACCGAGCCCTCGGCGACCATCATGTACGGCCAGAAGTCGCCGTACGCGCGCGTGCGCCACACCTCACGGGTCAGGTCCAGGAAGCCGTTCAGATTCCCACGCTCCTCCCAGCCGGTGAGCGAGGAGTACGCGAAGGACGCGTCGGACAGCTTCGAGACCTTGGAGACATGCAGCCGGGTCGCGGAGGACAGACTGCGGCCGCTGTAGGCACCGTGCCCCTTCGCGGCCCACCAGCGGCGGCCCAGGGCCGGAGCGGAGACCACACCGACCACCGGGTGGTAGCCGCCCTCGCCCGCCTCCGTCAGCGAGATCAGCGTCGCCCAGACGGGCACGCCGCGGACGTAGTTCTTGGTGCCGTCGATCGGGTCGATCACCCAGCGGCGCGGGCCCGTGCCCTCGATGCCGTACTCCTCGCCGAGGACCGCGTCCCGGGGGCGGGCGCGCTGGAGCTGGCCGCGGATCAGTTCCTCGGCGGCCTTGTCGGCCTCGCTCACCGGGGTCATGTCCGGTTTGGTCTCGACCTTGAGATCGAGGGCCTTGAAACGGTCCATGGTGGCGGCGTCGGCGGCGTCCGCGAGGACGTGCGCGAGACGGAGATCGTCGAGGTAGTCCGGCATGGGACGAACGGTATCCGGCCCGGTCGGGCAAGGCCACAGGGGACCGGGCGCCATGGACGTGCGGGGACTGTGTCGTGGACGTGCGGGGACCGGCCGGGGAGCCCGCCGGCCGGCCCCACCGCGCCCGCGAACCCTTGACAGTGCCCCCGCGCGCGTCAACTCTGGGCAGCATCCGCTCGCCCCCGGGAGGCGATGATGCCTGCAGCGCGGGAATCCCTGCTGGACGCCGCCTACGCGGCGCTCGCCCTGCGGCCGTGGTCCGCGGTGCGGATGGTGGACGTCGCGGCGACCGCCGCGGTCTCCCGGCAGACGCTGTACAACGAGTTCGGCAGCAAGGAAGGGCTGGCCAGAGCGCTGGTGCGGCGGGAGGCCGACGCCTATCTCGCCGGGGCCGAGCGGGCGCTGGCCGTGCACGGCGACGTCCGCGATCGGCTTGTCGCCGCCGCCGAGTGGACGTTCACCGCCGCCCGCGGCAACGCGCTCGTACGGGCCCTGCTCACCGGCTGCTGGAGTGAGCGTCTGCCCGCGCCCACGCTCTCGGCGGTGCCGTCCTCCTCCGCCGTGCCGGCGCAACGGCGGGCGGACGGACCGCTGCCCTCGCCCGGCGATCTCGTCACCGCCGTACGGGACCGGGCCGTGGCCGTGCTCGGCGGCCCCGGCGCGGCCCGCGCGGACGCCGCCGAACTGGCCCGCGCCTGCGAACTCGCCGTCCGGCTCGCCCTGTCCTGCGTGGCGGCCCCGCCGACGGGGGAGGACGGGGTGGCGGACCTGGTGCGGGGAGTGCTGCAGCGGCCGTAGGCCGGTCAGGGGCCGTAGGCAGGTCAGTGGGCGGAGCCCGACAGCTGCAGGCCGATCACGCCGGCGATCACCAGACTGATCGAGACGATCTTCAGGACGGACACCAGATCGCCGAGGAAGATCATGCCGTAGATCGCGGTGCCCGCCGCGCCGATACCCGTCCACACGGCGTACGCCGGGCCGACGTCGAGCTTCTTCAGGGAGAGGGTCAGCAGACCGAAGCTGCCGAGGGCGAAGGCGGCGAAGGCGATGGTGGGCCACAGCCGGGTGAAACCGTGGGACAGCTTCAGACAGACGGCGAAACCGGTCTCGAGCAACCCGGCCACGATGACCAGCAGCCACGCCATGTGCTGTCCCTCCGTATGTCCGGCTCGATGCGATTATGCACTTACCGGACTCACGTCCTGACAAACAATGCGGAGGTCAGTCGCCCTCCTTGCGCTCCCGTGTCGCCAGCAGCCGGCGCAGCGAGTACAGCCGCGCCGGGTCCGCGTGGCCCTCGGCGACCCACTCGTCGAGGGCGCAGTCCGGCTCGTCGTGACTGCACGCGCGCGGGCAGCCCTCGGTGCCCGGTTCCAGGTCGGGGAAGGCGTGGATCACCCGGGACGGATCGACGTGGTGCAGGCCGAAGGACCGGACGCCCGGAGTGTCGATCACCCAGTCCCCGGTGCCCGCCAGGGGCAGCGCCAGCGCCGAGGTCGTGGTGTGCCGGCCACGGCCGGTCACCGCGTTGACATGACCGGTCAGCCGCCGCCGCTCCTCGGGGACCAGCGCGTTGACGAGGGTCGTCTTGCCGACACCCGAATGCCCGACGAACGCCGTGATCCGCCCGGCCAGCAGCTCGCGCACCCGGTCCGCCGCGCCGCCGTTCTCCAGTTCCTCACGGCTGGTGACCACGTACGGGATGTCCAGGTCGCCGTACAGCTCCAGCAGCTTGTCCGGCGGGGCCAGGTCCGACTTCGTCATCACCAGCAGGGGCGTGAGGCCGCCGTCGTAGGCCGCGACCAGACAGCGGTCGATCAGCCGGGGCCGGGGTTCGGGGTCGGCGAGGGCCGTGACGACCGCGAGCTGGTCGGCGTTGGCGACGACCACCCGCTCGAACGGGTCGTCGTCGTCCGCGGTGCGGCGCAGCACCGAGGTGCGCTCCTCGATGCGGACGATCCGGGCGAGCGTGTCCTTCTTGCCGGACAGATCGCCGACCAGGGCGACCCGGTCGCCCACGACCGCCGCCTTGCGGCCCAGTTCACGGGCCTTCATCGCGACGACGATCCGGTCCTCGACCAGACAGGTCAGCCGGCCCCGGTCCACGGTGAGGACCATGCCCTCGGCCGCGTCCTCGTGCTTGGGACGGATATGCGTACGAGGCCGGTTGCCCTTGCGGTTGGGGCGGGAGCGGATGTCGTCCTCGTCGGTGTGCTTGCCGTAGCGGCGCATGACTGTTGCCGTCCCTATCCCGCGAGCATCCCGGTCCACAGCTCCGGGAAGTCCGGCAGGGTCTTCGCCGTCGTCGCCACGTTCTCGATCCGGACGCCCTCCACGGCCAGGCCGACGACCGCACCGGCGGTCGCCATGCGATGGTCGTCGTACGTCCGGAAGGTCCCGCCGTGCAGCGGGCGTGGGCGGATGTGCAGCCCGTCGGCCGTCTCGGTGACGTCACCGCCGAGTTCGTTGATCTCCTTGGTGAGCGCGGCCAGCCGGTCCGTCTCGTGCAGCCGCAGATGGGCCACGCCCCGCAGCGTGGACGGGGAGTCCGCGAGCGCGGCGACCGCCGCGATGCCCGGCGTCAGCTCGCCGACGTCACCCAGGTCGACGTCGACACCGTGGATCGCACCCGAACCGGTGAACACCAGGCCGTAGTCGGTGAGCTCGCAGGAGCCGCCCATTTCGGTGAAGATCTCCCGCAGCCGGTCACCCGGCTGGGTGGTCCTGGCCGGCCAGTCCGGGATCAGCACCCGGCCGCCCGTCACCAGCGCCGCCGCCAGGAACGGCTGCGCGTTCGACAGGTCCGGCTCGATCGTCAGGTCCCGGCCCAGCAGCGCGCCCGGCGTGACCCGCCAGACGTTCGGCTCGCCGCCCGACTCCGGGGTGTCCACCTGGGCGCCGACCGCGCGCAGCATGTCCACCGTCATCCGGATGTGGGGGAGGGAGGGGAGCGTCGAGCCGATGTGGCGGACCTCGACACCCTGATTGAAACGGGGGGCCGACAGCAGCAGCGCCGACACGAACTGCGACGACGAGGACGCGTCGATGTCCACCGGGCCGCCGTCCAGCGCGCCCGAGCCGTGCACGGTCAGCGGCAGCGCGCCCCGGCCGTCGTCGTCGATCCGGGCGCCGAGGACGCGCAGCGCGTCGATGACGCCGTGCAGGGGGCGCTCGTACGAGCGGGGGTCGCCGTCGAAGCGGACGGGGCCGTCGGCGAGCGCGGCGACCGGAGGGAGGAAACGCATGACCGTGCCCGCGTTGCCCACGTCCACCGTGGCCGGGCCGTGCAGGCCCGCCGGGAGGACGCGCCAGGCCTCGCCGGTGCCGTCGGGGCCCACGCCCTCTTCGATCTCGATGCCCATCGTCCGCAGGGCCTCGGCCATCAGCAGCGTGTCGCGGGAGCGGAGGGGGCGGCGCAGCCAGCCGGGCTCCGAGGCGAGGGCGGCGAGGACGAGGGCGCGGTTCGTGACCGACTTGGACCCCGGCACGTGGACTGTCGCGTCGACGGCTTCGCTCGCGGTGGGGGCGGGCCAGAGGGGCGGGGTTTTGGGCATGCGTTCACTTTAGTCTGCGGTGGGTTGTCGAGTGCGGTGCGCTGTCGGGTGCGGCGCCGTCGTGGCTGGTCGCGCAGTTCCCCGCGCCCCTGGGGGTGCGCCCCTGCGGGGCTGCACCCCGTTCCCCCCTTTACAGGCCCAGCAACCAGCTTTACAGGCCCAGCAACCAGCGGCCGCCGCCCATCAGGGCGCACAGCGACACCACGTGGAACAGGAACAGCCACAGCGCCGCAGGTACATGGGTCAGCCTCGACAGTTGGTCCGCGTCCGAGTCGCCCGCGCCGCCGCGCCGCCGCTTCACCTGGAGTTCGAACGCCGGGCGTACGCCGCCCAGCAGCAGGAACCACACCACCGCGTACGCGAACGC
Organism: Streptomyces sp. T028; assembly: GCF_048159505.1. Lineage (NCBI taxonomy): Bacteria > Bacillati > Actinomycetota > Actinomycetes > Kitasatosporales > Streptomycetaceae > Streptomyces > Streptomyces sp. T028. The sequence continues at coordinate 165,659 of NZ_JBLRVZ010000031.1, read as the reverse complement.
CGCCTGGACCTGGGGGCCCGCCAGCCAGGAGACCAGGAGGAACGTGCCGCCGGTCAGGACGACCGTCAAGGCGCCGTAGGCGTTGCGGATCATCACCAGCATCGCGACCAGGAGGGCCGTGGCCAGCCACAGGAGGAGGGTGATGCGGCCCGCGCCGAGGAGGGCCGCGCCGCCCAGGCCGAGGAGCGGGGGCGCGGTGTAGCCGGCGGCGGCCGTGAGGATCATGCCGATGCCGTACGGCTTGCCGCGGCTGACCGTGAGGCCGCTGGTGTCGGAGTGCAACCGGATCCCGGTCAGCTGGCGGCCCGTCAGCAGCGCCACCAGGCCGTGGCCGCCCTCGTGGGCGATGGTGATCGCGTTGCGGGATATCCGCCACAGACTGTGCGGGACGACGACCGCGAGGGCCGCGACCGCCGTCGCGATCACCACCCACAGGTCGGGGTCGGGCTGGGTGCCGACGAGACGGTCCCACAGGTCGGGCAGCGCTAGGGCGGCGGTGCTCTCCATCTTCGGCTGTGGCTCCCTCTCGTCGTGTCGAGTCTGGCAGTGTGGCACGTATGTGCGGACGGTATGCAGCGAGTCGCAGGCCCGAGGATCTCGCAGGAGTCTTTGAAATCGAGAAGTGGGAGCCCGAGGAAACCCTTGAGCCCGACTACAACGTGGCGCCGACCAAGGAGGTCTACGCCGTCCTCGACCGTCCGTTGAAAGACGCCGGCGACCCGCGCCCGGTTCGGCAGCTGCGCAAGCTGAAGTGGGGGCTCGTGCCGTCCTGGGCCAAGTCGCCCGAGGGCGGCGCCCGGATGATCAACGCGCGTGCCGAGACCGTCCACGAGAAGCCGTCGTACCGCCGCGCCTTCACCTCGCGCCGCTGCATCCTGCCCGCCGACGGCTACTACGAGTGGGTCACCGCCAAGGGCGAGCGCGAGCTGGAGGTCGAGGGGAAGAAGAAGCGGCCGCGCAAGCAGCCGTACTTCGTGCTGCCGGCCGACGGGTCGGTGTTCGCGATGGCCGGGCTGTACGAGTTCTGGCGGGACCGGACCCTGCCCGACGACCATCCGCAGGCCTGGTGGGTGACCTGCTCGGTGATCACGACCGAGGCCGAGACCACCCCGCTCGCCGTGGCCCCCGCCGACGGCCCGTACGCGCTCGCCGAGATCCACCCCCGGATGCCCCTGATGCTCACCCCGGACCGCTGGGACTCCTGGCTCGACCCGGCCCGTACCGACCCCGAGGACCTGCGCTCCCTGCTGGAGCCCCCGCCGGCCGGGCTGATGCGCGCCTACCCGGTGTCCACGGCCGTCAGTAATGTCCGCAACAACAGCCCGGAGCTGCTCAAGGAGCTGGAAGGGCCCGAGGAGGGCACACTCTTCTGACGTGAGCACAGTGAGCACAGCGACCACCGAACTCGTCCCCACCGACGCCGGCGACGCCCGCGTCACCTGGCACCCGGCGAAGCGGCCCCGGCTCGTCCTCGCCGTCAGCCACGGCGCCGGCGGCGGCATCGAGGCGCGCGACCTGAGAGCCCTCGCCGCGGTGCTCCCCGCCCATGGCGTCACCGTCGCCCTCGTCGAGCAGCCCTGGCGGGTCGCCGGAAAGAAGGTCGCGCCCGCGCCGAAGACCCTCGACGTCGGCTGGCGCGGGATCTGGCCCGCGCTCGTGCGCCCCGGCCTCCCGGTGATCTCCGGCGGGCGCAGCGCCGGCGCGCGCGTGGCCTGCCGTACGGCGGTCGAGCTCGGCGCCCACGCAGTCCTCGCGCTCAGCTTCCCCCTCCACCCGCCGGGCAGGCCGGAGAAGTCCCGCGCCGGGGAACTGCTGGGGTCCGGTGTGCCCACGCTCGTAGTCCAGGGCGGCAACGACACGTTCGGGCGGCCCGAGGAATTTCCCGAGGGGGCGTACGAGATCGTCGAGGTGCCGTACGCCGACCACGGCCTCGCCGTGCCCAAGCGGGCGGAGCTCACCCAGGAGCAAGCTGTGGAGCTCGTCACGGACGCGGTCGTGAAGTGGACCGGGTCACTCGGGTAAAGCTTCGGGAATGTTGCGGGGCGGATCGCTGTTGACCCCGGCAGAAGTGCTGAACACGCAGCACCTACGTCGTGGGAGAGGAAGTCCACCGCATGGGTTCGACCATCTGCCCGAGCCGTTCCAGCCGCACCGAACTGGACTGGACGGTGCTGCACGCGGCCAGGACCACTCCTTTTGGAGCGGCGGCAGGCACAGGTCGTCGTCTATCCTCCGATTCGAGTGGGACCGGTTTCGGTCCTGCCCGCAATCTTGAGGAGGTGGGTCCGGTCACCGGTACCGACGCAGGGACCGACAACGGCCAGGCGGAGCTGCCCGAGGGCCAGGGCGTGGGCACGAGCGACGAGTCGTCCGCGGAGCGCAGCGCGCGCTTCGAGCGGGACGCGCTCGACTACCTCGACCAGATGTACTCGGCGGCGCTGCGCATGACGCGCAACCCGGCGGACGCCGAGGACCTGGTGCAGGAGACGTACGCCAAGGCGTACGCGTCCTTCCACCAGTTCCGTGAGGGCACCAACCTGAAGGCCTGGCTGTACCGGATCCTCACCAACACCTTCATCAACTCGTACCGCAAGAAGCAGCGCGAACCCCAGCGCAGCGCGGCCGAGGAGATCGAGGACTGGCAGCTCGCCCGCGCCGAGTCGCACATGTCGACAGGTCTGCGTTCCGCCGAGTCGCAGGCGCTGGACCACCTGCCCGACTCGGACGTGAAGGAAGCGCTTCAGGCCATTCCCGAGGAGTTCCGCATCGCCGTGTACCTCGCGGACGTCGAGGGCTTTGCGTACAAGGAGATCGCGGACATCATGGGGACACCCATCGGTACGGTGATGTCCCGGCTGCACCGGGGCCGCCGTCAACTGCGCGGCATGCTCGAGGACTACGCCCGTGAGCGCGGGCTGGTCCCGGCCGGCGCCGGGGACTCGAACGAAGCGAAAGGCTCGGGCTCATGAGCTGCGGAGAGCCGCACGAGACGGACTGCAGTGAGGTACTCGATCATCTCTACGAGTTCCTCGACAGTGAGATGCCGGACGTCGATCGCGACAAGTTCAAGCAGCACTTCAGCGAGTGCTCGCCGTGCCTGGAGAAGTACGGCCTCGAAGAGGCCGTGAAGAAGCTGGTCAAGCGGTGCTGCGGCCATGACGACGTACCGACCGACCTGCGCGCCAAGGTCCTGGGACGGCTCGATCTGATCCGTTCCGGGCAGGCCGTGCCCGAGCACGACGTGACGGCCGCCCCGGTCGCCCCGGCCACTCCGCAGGAGTCCTGACGGGGCCCGTCGTCACCCGAATGTGCTAATCAGCGGGTGATACGCCCGCAGAGCCACCCCACCCCACGCCACCCTTGGCTCCGAAGCCCGGACCGCTGACGGAGCCCGGACAGGCATCGCTGGGGAGGCGTCATGGAGGGAGTGCCGGCGCGGGCGCGCGGCTACGTCGCCGGTGCCGCCCTCGCCGCCCTGTTCTGTCTGTCCCCGCTCGCCACAGCCCCGCTCGCCACAGCCCCGCCGACCATGGCACCGGGCACGCCCTGGTGGGCCGTGGGACTGCTCGCCGCGCTCTACGCGGCGGGTGAGCAGTTCGCCCGGCGCCGGTTCGCCGGGACCTTCTCCCCCGTCCTGCTCGCCGGGGCGTTTCTGTTGCCACCGCCCGCCGCCGCGCTCGTCCCGCTTCCCGGGGCCCTGTGCTCGCACGTCGAAAAGGGCCCCTTTCTGCTGCGGCGGGTTTGGCGGGCGGCCCAGTCGGTCCTCGCGGTGTGGGCCGCGGCCCACGTCCACGAGGTGCTGGGCGGGCGGGAGGCCGTGGTCGGCTCCGACGTGCCGTACGCGCTGCTGCCGGCGGGCGCGGCCGTCCTCGCCCACTGCGCGGCGCTCGCCGTTCTGGACGGCGGGATGCTCGCGCTCGCCGAGGGGCTGCCGCCGCTCAAGGTCTGCCGGGGCCTGTTCCTGCGCTCCCTCGCGCCCCTCACCGTGCACGGACTCGCCGGGCTGATGATGGCCGTCCTGTGGCGCAGCCCCTACGGGCCGGTCGCCGCGCTGCTCGTGCTGTTCCCGATGACGGTGTCCTGGTGGGTGTTCGCGCAGTACCACCGGGAGCGGGCCGCGCACCGGGCGACGATCCGCGCGCTGGTGCAGGCCGTCGACATCAAGGACGACTACACGCGCGGCCACAGCGAACGCGTCGGACACGCCTCGATGATGATCGCGCGCGAGCTGGGGATGGACGAGCGCCGGGTCGAGGTCATCCGGTTCGCCGGGATCCTGCACGACGTCGGCAAGCTCGGCGTGCCCACCCGGCTGCTGCGCAAGGACGGTCCGCTGACCCCGGAGGAACGGCGCGTGATCGAACTGCATCCGGAGTACGGGCACGAGATCACCCGGGGGATCTCCTTCCTCGGCGAGGCCCGCTCGGCGATCCTCCACCACCACGAACGGATCGACGGCAGCGGCTACCCCTACGGGCTGGTGGGCCGTCAGATCCCGGAACCCGCACGGGTGGTGGCCGTCGCCGACGCCTTCGACGCGATGACCTCCACCCGCAGCTACAGCCGGGCCCGGCCGGTGGAGGTCGCCCTGGAGGAGCTGGAGCGGTGCGCGGGCACGCAGTTCGACCCGCGGATGGTCACGGCCCTGGCGAGGGTGATCGGACGGGACGGCTGGCATCCGGTGGTCACGTCCGACGAGGCCCGTGCCCCCACCGTCCCCCGGCCCGCCTCCGCCCCCGACCGCCCGGGGGTGTCCCGATGACCCCGCGCAGCCCCCTGCACACCGCGGCCGCGCTGCTCGCCGTCGGCTCTCTCCTCGTCACCTTGCGCACCGGCATCGAGGAGGGAGCCGTAGCACTGGCGTTCGGGGCGCTCGTCGCCGTGGGGGAGGCGATGAGCGGGCCCGGGCTGCGGGAGACCGCGCCGCTCGGGGCCGCCGGCGGACTGTCGTACGCCCTGCTCGGGGAGCACGCCGGACACCCCGGCCATCACGGGGTCGCCCAGGTCGTCTCGGTGGTCGCCGCCGCCTCGCTGCTCGGCAGCGTGCCCCATCTCGCCCGCGGACACGGACCCGTCCTCGACCACCTCGTCCGCCGGGTCCTGGCCGTCGGCTTCGCGGCCGTCTGCTTCCAACCCCTCTACAACAACGGGGCCTTCGACCACTGGCGCGGCCCTCTCTACGCCCTCGTCCTGCTCGCGCTCCTCGTCCTCACCGTGCTGTGCGACGCCGTGATCGCCGCCGTGCTCGCGCACTCCCGCACCGGCTGGCCGTTCCCCCCGCTGCTCCGCGACGAACTGCGGGCCGTGCCCGGGATCGGCTCGGCGGTGTGCGCGACCGGCGCGGTGATGGCGCTCGCGGTCGCCGTCGTCGGCCTGTGGGCGCTGCCCGTGTTCTCGGTGCCGCTGCTGCTCACCCAGCTGTCCCTGCGCCGGTACGCCGACGTCCGCGCCACCAACCGGCAGACCATCGTCTCCCTCGCCCGCGCCACCGAGATCGCCGGCTACACCCCGCCCGGGCACGCCCGCCGGGTCGCCTCCCTCAGCCAGGCCGTCGGCCGGGACCTCGGGCTGCCGGAGGCGGAGCTGACCGTCCTTGAGTACGCGGCCCTCATGCACGACATCGGCCAGCTCAGCCTCGTCGACCCGGTCCCGGCCGGCGCCACCTCCGGCCTCCCGGCGGCCGAGCAGCGCCGGATCGCCCTCCTCGGCGGGGCCGTCGTCCGCCAGACCGGGGCGAGCGCCCAGGTCGCGGCGGTCGTCGAGCGGCAGGCCGACCCCTACCCCGAGCAGCCGCGTCCCGCCCGCATAGTCCGCGTGGTGAACGCCTACGACGAGAAGGTGCGCGGAACCGGCCCCGGCGGCCCGCTCACCGCCCTGGAGGAGCTGCGCCTCGGCACCGGCGGGGAGTACGCGCCGGAGGTCGTCGAAGCGCTGGCCAGGGTGCTTTCCCGGGACTGTCTGACCCTGCCCAAGGGTGGGTAACCCATGGGTAATGAGCGCCCTCCCAGCCGCACGTGGTTGGATGCGAGGGAGAGAGTGTCCGGGGGCACTGGCCAGCCCACTGAACGGAACTGGCAGGCGGGAATCGTGAGGATCTTCGGCAAGGGACGGCACCGGCCCTCCGCCTCCTGGCGGCAGGCCACGGACCGCGCGTTCACGCTGATCGGCGACGGACGGTACGAGGACGCGGGCGCGCTGCTGACACGTGCCGCCGATCTGGAGCCCTGGCTGTCGGAGTCCTGGTTCAACCTCGCCCTGCTGCACAAGTTCCGGCACGACTGGGAGCAGGCCCGCACCGCGGGGCTCCGCGCGGTCGCCCTCCTCGACCGGGAGACCGGCGCCCCCGACTGGTGGAACGTCGGCATCGCCGCCACCGCGCTCCAGGACTGGCCGCTGGCCCGGCGCGCCTGGCAGGCCTACGGGCTGCATGTGCCCGGCAGCGGCATCGGCTCCGGCGAGCCCGTCGGCATGGAACTGGGCAGTGCCGCCGTACGGCTGTCTCCCGAGGGCGAGGCCGAGGTGGTGTGGGGGCGGCGGCTGGACCCCGCGCGCATGGAGGTGCTGTCGATCCCGCTGCCGTCGTCCGGGCGGCGCTGGGGCGAGGTCGTGCTGCACGACGGGGTCCCGCACGGCGAGCGGACCACGGCCGCCGGGCACTCCTACCCCGTCTTCGACGAGATCGAGCTGTGGGCGCCGTCCCCCGTGCCGACCTGGGTGGTCCTGCTGGAGGCGGCCACGGAGGCCGACCGGGACGCGCTGGAGCAGCTGGCCGCCGACGCGGGGTTCGCGGCGGAGGACTGGTCGTCGTCGGTGCGGCTGCTGTGCCGGATGTGCTCGGAGTCGCGAATGCCGTCCGATGAGGGGGACGGGGAGCATCTCGATCCCCACGATCACAGTGAGCCCGGGCATCCGGGGCCGCTGGGGCATCGAACGGACGGGCAGTTGTGGGTGCCGGAGCGGGAATGTGGGGTGGCTGCGCCGGCTTCCCTGGTGAGGGGCCTGTTGGACGGGTGGGTTGCCGACAGCCCGGATTCCAGGGACTGGCGGGACTTGGAAGAGGTTTGCTGAGCTGGTTCCCTGGCTGCGGGGCCGTTGTGGCTGGTCGCGCCCCGCGGCGGAGCCGCATATCGAAACAGCCCCGCGCCCCTGAAGGGCGCGTCCACGTACCCTGTATCCGCAACTTCACCCCCGGTTTTTCAGGAAGGCATCGTCGGTCATGGCGCAGCAGGACACCGATCAGCAGCACGCGGGCGTGCTCCCCGTGGACGACGAGGGCTTCGTCATCGACACCGAGGAGGCGGAGGAGCGGGAGGCGGCGTATCGCGGGCGCGGCACCTCGCGGCCGATCACGGTCGTCGGGAACCCGGTGCTGCACAAGGAGTGCAGGGACGTCACCGAGTTCGACGACGAGCTGCTGAAGCTGGTCGACGACATGTTCGCCTCGCAGCGCGCCGCGGAGGGCGTGGGCCTGGCCGCGAACCAGATCGGTGTCGATCTGAAGGTCTTCGTGTACGACTGCCCCGACGACGAGGGTGCCCGGCACGTGGGCGTCGTCTGCAACCCCAAGCTGGTCGAACTGCCCGCCGACAGGCGCCGGCTGGACGACAGCAACGAGGGCTGTCTGTCCGTGCCCACCGCGTACGCGCCGCTGGCCCGGCCCGACTACGCCGAGGTGACCGGGCAGGACGAGAAGGGCAACCCGGTCAAGGTGCGCGGCACCGGGTACTTCGCTCGCTGTTTGCAGCACGAGACCGATCACCTGTACGGGTACCTCTACATCGACCGGCTGTCCAAGCGCGAACGCAAGGACGCCCTGCGGCAGATGGCCGAGAACGAACCCCGCTACCCCGTGGTCGCCAACGACTGAACCACGCCACCACGTACACGACGCCTGGCCGGGAACCCTTCCGGCCAGGCGTCGTTCGTATGTCCGACGCACGTTCGATCGCTTATGCGCATCTGCTGATCCATAACCAGTCAGGTGGGGTGGAATCTCAGCACGTTGAGGTAGTGAATGAAGCAAATCCGTTCCCAGAACGGTCAGTCGTGGTGCTGAATGGGAAGTGCGGGGATGCACGACGGCGCACGCCCGGCACGGCGGGAGGGGCGTACGCGCACTGGCGGCTGAGAGGGGTTGTTCGTGCCAGCTTTCCCATACAGCACCACATACCGCACCACATACAGCACCACGGCGACGGTGGTCGTACCGGCGGTTCCGCCCTCGCTCTCTCTTCCGGTCATCGAGGCGGCCTTTCCCCGGCAACTGCATCCGTATTGGCCCCGGTTGCAGGAGAAGACCCGTTCCTGGCTGCGGGAAAAACGCCTCATGTCGGCGGACAAGGTCGCAGAATATGCCGACGGACTGTGCTACACGGATCTGATGGCGGGCTACTACCTGGGCGCCTCCGAGGAAGCTCTGCAGGCGATAGCGGACTACAGCGCCTGGTTCTTCGTCTGGGACGACCGGCACGACCGTGACGTCGTACACGGGCGTACGGCGCAGTGGCGCCGGCTCAGGTTCCGGTTGCACGCGGCCCTGGACGCCCCGGCGGCCCACCTGCGCCATCCCGACCCACTGGTGGCCGGGCTCGCGGACAGTGCGGGCCGGTTGTTCGCGTTCCTCCCCGGCACCTGGAACGCGCGGTTCAGGCGTCACTTCCATGCCGTGATCGACGCGTACGACCGGGAATTCCGCAATCGCCTCCAAGGGCGGATCCCCCCGGTGGAAGAATATCTCGCACTGCGCCGGCTCACCTTCGCGCACTGGATCTGGACCGACCTCCTGGAACTGAGCGCTGGATGCGAACTCCCGGACGCGGTAAGGAAACACCCTTCCTTTCGGCGGGCGGCCCTGCTGAGCCAGGAATTCGCCGCCTGGTACAACGACCTCTGTTCGCTCCCGAAGGAAATAGCGGGCGACGAGGTGCACAATCTCGGAATCAGTCTCATCACCCATCAGGGGCTGACTCTGGAAGAGGCGGTGGACGAACTGCGGCGGCGCGTCGAGGAATGCATATCCGGGTTCATCGACGTGGAGAGGGACGTCCTGCGGCTGGCCGACCGGCTCGCCGACGGGACGGTTCACGGAAAAGAACTCGGCGCCGCCGTACAGGCCTGCCTCGCGAATATGCGGAACTGGTTCAGTTCCGTCTACTGGTTCCACCACGAGTCCGGCCGGTACATGGTCGACAACTGGGACGACCGGTCCACGCCCCCGTACGTCAACAACGAAGCGGCAGGTGAGAAATGACCGTCGAATCGGTGAAGCCGGAGTCCTCGAAGCCCGAGTCCTCCGGGACCACGGCACCCCTGCGTGAACCGCCCCAGGCGGGTGGTGGGGTCCCGCTCCTCGGCCACGGCTGGAAGCTGGCCCGCGGCCCCCTGGCCTTCCTGGCCGGACTGCGCGACCACGGTGACGTCGTCCGACTCAGGCTCGGCCCCAAGACGGTGTACGCCGTCACCGCGCCCGAGCTCACCGGGGAACTCGCCCTCAACCCCGACTTCATCATCGCCGGACCCCTGTGGGAGTCCCTGGAGGGCCTGCTCGGCAAGGAGGGCGTGGCCACCGCCAACGGACCGCTCCACCGCCGTCAACGGCGCACCATCCAGCCCGCGTTCCGCCTCGACGCCATCCCGGCCTACGGGCCGGTCATGGAGGAGGAGGCGTACGCCCTCGTCGAGCGCTGGAGCAGGGGCGAGATCCTCGACGCCACCGCCGAGGGCTTCCGGGTGTCCGTGCGCATCTCCGCCCGCTGTCTGATGCGCGGCACCTACATGGACGCCCGGTCCGAGCGCATCACCTCCGCGCTCGCCACGCTGTTCGCCGGTATGTACCAACGCATGGTGCTGCCCCTCGGACCCCTTTATCGGGTACCGGTTCCGGCCAACCGCGAATTCAACCGGGCACTGGCCGATCTCCACCGGCTCGTCGACGAGATCATCGCCGAGCGCCGGGCATCCGGTCAAAAGCCGGACGATTTGCTGACGGCTTTGCTGGAGGCGAAGGACGAGAATGGCGACCCGATCGGGGAACAGGAGATCCACGACCAGGTCGTCGCGATACTCACACCGGGCAGCGAAACCGCCGGTTCCGTCGTCATGTCGCTGCTCCACGTCCTCACGGAGCATCCGGATCAAGTGGACAAGATCCGCGAGGAGGTGAAAAACGTCGTCGGTGACCGGCCGGTCGCATTCGGCGACGTCCGAAAGCTGCGGCACACGGCCAATGTCGTGGTCGAGACCATGCGGCTGTATCCCGCCGTATGGATATTGACGCGGCGCGCGGTCGCCGACACCGGGCTCGGCGGATACCGCATTCCGGCCGGCGCGGACATCGTCTACAGCCCGTACGCGGTGCAGCGCGATCCGCGTTCGTTCGAGCGGCACGAGGAGTTCGACCCCGACCGCTGGCTGCCCGGTGGCTCCGCCGAGATGCCGAAGTACGCCATGTCTCCGTTCGGCGTCGGCAACCGCAAGTGCCCTAGCGACCACTTCTCGATGGCCGTGCTCACGCTGATCGCCGCGGTGGTGGCAAGCGCGTTCCGCTTCGAGCCCGCGCCCGGCTCCGACAACCGCACGCACGTGGGCATCACCCTGCGCCCGCGCCGACTGCGGCTGAGGGCGCTGCCGGGGTGAGAGCGGGGGCCGGCCCGGGGCCGCGGGCGGTCAGGCGACCGCCTGCGGCCCCCGGAAGGTCCGTCTGTAGGCGTTAGGGGTCGTCCCCAGCGACCGTACGAACTGATGGCGCAGGGCGCCCGCCGTGCCGAAGCCGGTGCGCCAGGCGATCGCGTCCATCGTCTCGTCCGTGGCCTCCAGCAGACGCTGCGCGAGCAGCACCCGCTGGCGCAGCAGCCACCGGTAGGGGGTGGTGCCCGTCTCCTGCTGGAAGCGGCGGGCGAAGGTGCGCGGCGCCATGTGGGCGCGGGCCGCGAGCTGCTCCACCGTGACCTCCTGGTCGAGGTGCTGCTCCATCCATGCGAGCACCCCGCCTACGGTGTCGCACTGCGACCGGGGCAGCGGCCGCTCGATGAACTGGGCCTGGCCGCCGTCCCGGTGCGGCGGTACGACCATCCGCCGTGCGATCCCGTTCGCGACCTCGGGCCCCTGCTCCTTGCGGACGATGTGCAGACAGGCGTCGATCCCGGCGGCGGTGCCGGCGGACGTGATCACCGGGTCCGCGTCGACGTAGAGGACGTCCGGTTCGACGACCGTCCTCGGGAAACGACGGCCCAGTACCTCCGCGTGCCGCCAGTGCGCGGCGCAGCGCCGCCCGTCGAGCAGCCCCGCCGCGCCCAGCACGAAGACCCCGGAGCAGACGCTGAGCACCCGCGTCCCCCGGTCCACGGCCCGGCGCAGGGCGGCCAGCAGCTCGGGCGGGTAGTCCCGGTCGACGGCGGCGTCCGCGGCCGGTACGGCGATCAGGTCGGCCTCCTCCAGCCGGTCGAGACCGTACGGCGTGGAGACGGTGAGTCCGCCGACGTGCGTGCCCAGCGACGGTCCCTCCGCCGAGACCACGGCGAAGTCGTACACCGGCAGCCCCTCGTCGCTGCGGTCGAGCCCGAACACCTCGCAGACGACACCGAGTTCGAAGGGATGCACACCGTCGAGCAGCACTGCGGCCACGTTCTTCAGCATGCCGCCAGTGTGCACCCGCGGTGGCAGGAATTTGAAGGTGTACGGCAGTCCTGCCACTCCCGGTCAGGAGTGTCCGGCGCGACAGTGGTGTGCATGAACACGAACCAGATCGAAGGCCTCGTCGGAATGCTCCTGGTCCTGGGGATCCTCGTCCTCCTGGCCCTCCCGTCCGTGCTCGGCATCGCGCGCGACCGGCGCGTCGACCGGCAGATCAGGGAGGCCCAGGAGGCCCGGGGCGAGCGGGAGGGTCAGAAGTCCTCGTCCAGGTCGACCGTGCCCTCCACCGCGACCTGGTACGCCGACGGACGGCGCTCGAAGAAGTTGGTCAGCTCCTGAACGCCCTGGAGCTCCATGAAGGAGAACGGGTTCTCCGAGCCGTACACCGGGGCGAAGCCCAGCCGCGTGAGCCGCTGGTCGGCGACGCACTCCAGGTACTGCCGCATCGAGTCGGTGTTCATGCCCGGCAGCCCGTCGCCGCACAGGTCCCGCGCGAACTGCAGCTCCGCCTCGACGGCCTCGCGCAGCATGTCGGTGACCTGCTGCTGAAGCCGCTCGTCGAACAGCTCCGGCTCCTCCTTGCGGACGGTGTCGACCACGTCGAACGCGAAGCTCATGTGCATGGTCTCGTCCCGGAACACCCAGTTGGTGCCGGTGGCGAGACCGTGCAGCAGACCCCGGCTGCGGAACCAGTAGACGTACGCGAAGGCGCCGTAGAAGAACAGGCCCTCGATGCACGCGGCGAAGCAGATGAGGTTGAGCAGGAAGCGGCGGCGGTCGGCCTGCGACTCCAGGCGGTCGATCTTCTCGACCTCGTTGATCCAGCGGAAGCAGAACTCGGCCTTCTCGCGGATCGAGGGGATGTTCTCCACCGCCGCGAAGGCGGCCGCGCGGTCGTCCGGGTCGGGCAGATACGTGTCCAGCAGGGTCAGATAGAACTGGACGTGCACGGCCTCCTCGAACAGCTGGCGCGACAGATACAGGCGCGCCTCCGGGGAGTTGATGTGCTTGTACAGCGTCAGCACCAGGTTGTTCGCCACGATCGAGTCACCGGTCGCGAAGAACGCGACCAGCCGGCCGATCAGGTGCTGCTCCATCGGGGACAGCTTGGCGAGGTCGGCGACGTCCGAGTGGAGGTCGACCTCCTCCACGGTCCAGGTGTTCTTGATGGCGTCCCGGTAGCGCTCGTAGAAGTCCGGGTAGCGCATGGGGCGCAGAGTCAGCTCGAAGCCGGGGTCGAGCAGGTTCTTGTCGCTGGGCATCACTGGCAGGCCTCGCAGGACTCGGGGTTCTCAAGGGAGCAGGCGACGGCGTCGGGGTCGGCGGCCTGCTGCACGGGGACGGTGGTCGGGGTCTGCGCCTGGGCGGCGCGGGCGATCCGGGTCGCCGGGCGCGAGCGCAGGTAGTACGTCGTCTTCAGGCCCGACTTCCAGGCGTACGCGTACATCGAGGAGAGCTTGCCGATGGTCGGCGTCTCCAGGAACAGGTTCAGGGACTGGGACTGGTCCAGGAACGGGGTGCGGGCCGCGGCCATGTCGATCAGACCGCGCTGCGGGATCTCCCACGCCGTCCGGTACAGGGCCCGTACGTCGGCCGGGATCCACGCGAAGTCCTGCACCGAGCCGTTGGACTCGCGCAGCGCCTCCCGGGTGCGCGCGTCCCACACACCCAGCTCCTTGAGGTCCTGGACCAGGTACGAGTTGACCTGGAGGAACTCACCGGACAGCGTCTCGCGCTTGAACAGGTTCGACACCTGCGGCTCGATGCACTCGTAGACACCGGCGATGGAGGCGATGGTGGCGGTCGGCGCGATGGCGAGGAGCAGGCTGTTGCGCAGGCCCGTCGTCGCGATCCGCTCGCGCAGCGCCGCCCAGCGCTCCGGCCAGGTGAAGTCGACGCCGTAGTGGTCCGGGTGCAGCACGCCCTGCGCGGTCCGGGTCTTCTCCCAGGCCGGCAGCGGGCCGTTGCGTTCGGCGAGGTCGGCGGAGGCCTCGTACGCGGCGAGCATGATCCGCTCGGCGATCCGGGTGGAGAGTTGCTTCGCCTCGGCGGAGTCGAAGGGCAGCCGCAGCTTGAAGAAGACGTCCTGCAGACCCATCGCGCCCAGACCCACCGGACGCCACTTGGCGTTGGACCGGCCCGCCTGCTCGGTCGGGTAGAAGTTGATGTCGACGACCCGGTCGAGGAAGGTGACGGCGGTGCGGACGGTGGTGTCCAGCCGCTCCCAGTCGATGTCCCCGTCGACCACGAAGGCACCCAGGTTCACCGAACCCAGGTTGCAGACGGCCGTCTCCCCGTCGTTCGTGACCTCCAGGATCTCCGTGCAGAGGTTGGAGGAGTGGACGACATGGCCGGGGAGCGCCGTCTGGTTGGCGGTGCGGTTGGCCGCGTCCTTGAAGGTCATCCAGCCGTTGCCGGTCTGCGCGAGGGTCCGCATCATCCGGCCGTACAGATCACGCGCCGGGATGGTCTTCTTCGCGAGCCCGGCCGCCTCCGCCCTGCGGTACGCGGCGTCGAACTCCTCGCCCCACAGATCGACCAGCTGGGGCACGTCGGAGGGGGAGAACAGCGACCACAGCCCGTCGGCGTTGACCCGGCGCATGAACTCGTCCGGGATCCAGTGCGCCAGGTTCAGGTTGTGCGTACGGCGGGCGTCCTCACCGGTGTTGTCGCGCAGCTCCAGGAACTCCTCGATGTCGGAGTGCCAGGTCTCCAGGTAGACCGCGGCCGCGCCCTTGCGCCGCCCGCCCTGGTTCACGGCGGCGACGGAGGCGTCCAGGGTCTTCAGGAACGGCACGATGCCGTTGGAGTGCCCGTTGGTGCCGCGGATGAGGGACCCGCGGGAGCGGATCCTGCTGTACGACAGCCCGATGCCGCCGGCGTGCTTCGACAGCCGGGCGACCTGGTGGTAGCGGTCGTAGAGGGAGTCCAGCTCGTCCAGCGGGGAATCGAGGAGGTAGCAGGACGACATCTGGGGGTGCCGGGTGCCGGAGTTGAAGAGCGTGGGGGAGGACGGCAGGTAGTCGAGCCGGCTCATCAGCCCGTGGAGCGCGGCGACTTCGTCCAAGGAGCGGGCCGTGTCGTCCTCGGCGAGACCGCTCGCGACGCGCAGCAGGAAGTGCTGGGGCGTCTCCACGACCTTGCGGGTGAGGGGGTGGCGCAACAGGTAGCGGCTGTGCAGGGTGCGCAGCCCGAAGTAGCCGAAGCGGTCGTCGGCGGACGGGTCGACCAGCGCGTCCAGCCGGGCCGCGTGCAGCCGTACGAACTCGGCGGTGCGGTCGGCGATGAGCCCCTCGCGGTGGCCGACGGCGACGGACTCCGTGAAGGACGTCACGCCCTGGGAGGCGGCCTCCGCGGCGATCGAGACCGTCAGCAGCCGGGCGGCCAGCTTCGAGTAGGCGGGGTCCTCGGAGATCAGGCCCGCGGCCGCCTCCGTGGCCAGCTCGCGCAGCTCCGTCTCGTCCGCCCGAGCCGACCGGCCGCGCAGCGCGGCGGCGGCGACCCGCCCGGGGTCGGCGTCGGGGAGGTCGGCGGTCAGCTCGGTCAGGGTCCGCAGCAGCGCGGCACCGGGACCGTCGATGTCCGGCTGGATCGCTGAGGCCGGATCGGCTGGCGCGATGGTCACGTGGGGCTCTCCCTCGCTCGGCAGGGGGCCTGGCGGAGGGCAGGGGGCAGCACACGAGCGCGCACGGCGTCGCGTCCACCGGCCCACTCCACGAGGCCCGGACGTCAGGACACCCGGACCACGGCGGCCGGGCGCGCTGTCGGCAGGTCCTCGGACTGACGCTCGTGCACAGACGTGCACAAGTACACCGTTGCGGGACAGTTCCGGATTCACACCGGATTCCCCTGCGGCGACAGCGAGCATGAGCATACATCTTGTGCTCGCCTGTCACGCCACCCCCAGATGTTGTGTCGGGGTGGTGTCAGAGCGTCAACTCGTAGGTGAGGAGAGTGACGTCGTCCAGATGCGGCACGGGATTCCAGTCTCGCTCGGGTGTACGGACGAAGCCGAGACGTTCGTAGATCCGGTGGGCGGTGTGCATGCTGCGCTGGCTCGACAGGACGACGGCCGTGCAGCCCTCCGTGGCCCGCGCCCGGTCGAGGCACGCCCGCACGAGCGCCTCCCCGGCACCCCGGCCACGCGCCGCGTGCGCGACCGCGAGCGCGCGGATCTCGGCCTCGCCGGGCCGCGCGAGGTCGGCGACCGGGCCGGGTCCGGCGACGAAGGTGACCCCGCCGAGAAGCCGGTCGCCGTCCACGGCCACGAGCACCTCTGCGGCGGCCGCGCGCGTGGCCACGTCCTTCAGCACGGGCAGGTACTCGTCCCCCTCGCCGTAGTCGAGGAGGCCGTCCTGGAGGTAGGCCTGTGCGGTGATGTCGCCGAGTGGCTCGTATTCGGTGGGTTTCGCTTTCCGGATGACTATGTCCATGCGGGTGAGTGTGTACGACAGCGGGCCGCCGTTGTGCTTGATTTTCGGCGGCCCGCTGCGGGTCGTGGGGGGCTGGTGAGTTCAGTGAGCGCTTCCCGCGACGGCCGACGGAAGTTCCGTTTGCACGCCCGGGTCGCCCGCGTCCGCCGTGTAGTCCTCCGGCTTCGTCTCGTCGATGCCCTCGGGGGCCTTTACGGCCTTCAGGACGAAGGTCAGGACCACCGTCACCACCACGTTCAGCACGAACGCCGTGAGGCCGATGTAGCCGATCTCGCCGATGCCGGGGATCTCCTCGGCCGAGCCGCCGAAGTGCTTCTGGGTGGGGGAGGCGACCCCGTACGCGGCGACCGTGCCGTAGATCATGCCGGCCGCCCAGCCGGCGAGCAGGGCCCAGCGGTGGAACCAGCGGGTGAACAGGCCGCCGACCAGGGCCGGGAAGGTCTGCAGGATCCAGATGCCGCCCAGCAGCTGGAAGTTGATGGCGACGGTCTTGTCCATGGTGAGGACGAACACCAGGGCGCCGACCTTCACCAGGAGCGACACCAGTTTGGAGACCTTGGTCTCCTCCTTGGGCGTCGCGTCCGGCTTGATGAAGTCCCTGTAGATGTTGCGGGTGAAGAGGTTCGCGGCCGCGATGGACATGATGGCCGCGGGGACCAGGGCGCCGATGCCGATCGCCGCGAACGCCACGCCCGCGAACCACGCCGGGAACATGTCCTCGAAGAGCTGGGGGATGGCCAGCTGGCCGTTGGTGACCTTGACGCCGGCCGCGATGGCCATGAAGCCCAGCAGGGCCAGCAGGCCGAGCATCAGGGAGTACAGCGGCAGGATCGTGGTGTTGCGGCGGATCACCTCGCGGCTCTTGGAGGAGAGGGTCGCGGTGATCGAGTGCGGGTACATGAAGAGGGCGAGCGCGGAGCCGAGGGCGAGTGTGGCGTACGTCCACTGGCCCGCTTCCGCCGGGGCCAGGGCGCCGCGCGGCTTGCCCGTCGCCGGGTTGGTCTGGCCGAACGCCTCACCGGCCTTGGTGAAGATGTCGTCGAAGCCGCCCAGCTTGATCGGGATGTAGATGATCGCCACCGCGATGACGATGTAGATCAGCGTGTCCTTCACGAACGCGATCAGCGCGGGGGCGCGCAGGCCCGAGGAGTAGGTGTACGCCGCGAGCACGCCGAAGGCGATCAGCAGGGGCAGGTCCTTCACGAACCAGCCGGTGTTCTCGCCGCCGCCGACGCCCATCACGTCCAGCACCGCCTGGATGCCGACGAGTTGGAGGGCGATGTAGGGCATCGTTGCCAGGATGCCGGTCACCGCCACCGCCAGCGACAGGCCCTTCGAGCCCCAGCGGCCGCGCACGAAGTCCGAGGTGGTCACGTATCCGTGCTTGTGGGAGACCGACCACAGGCGGGGGAGGAACGTGAAGATCAGGGGGTAGATCAGGATCGTGTAGGGGACGGCGAAGAAGCCGGCCGCGCCCGCCGCGTAGATCGCCGCCGGTACGGCGACGAAGGTGTACGCCGTGTAGAGGTCGCCGCCGAGCAGGAACCAGGTGATCCAGGTGCCGAACGACCGTCCGCCCAGGCCCCATTCGTCGAGGCTGTGCTCGTTGTCGGCCCGACGCCAGCGGGCGGCCAGGAAGCCCATGACCGTGACGGCCAGGAAGAAGAGGACGAAGACGGTGAGGGCCACGCCGTTCACGCCGTCCTTCACTGGGCCGCACCCCCGCCCCGGGCCTCGCCGCGGGCCCTGCGGGCGCGCTGGTCACGCTGCCAGAGCTGGTACGCGACCATCGTGAGCGCGGTCGAGATCAGCACCCACAGCATCTGGTACCAGTAGAAGAAGGGGATCCCGATGAACTTCGGATCCACCTTCGCGTAGGAACCCACCCAGAGCATCGCCACGAAGGGCGCGAACAGACAGAGGGCGATGACGACGCGTACGGGCGTCACCACCGGCCCTCCGGTCACTTCCGGGGTGTCTGACATCAACGGCTCTCCGTCCCCTCACTGATCGCCCTGATCACAGATGTAATGCGCAGGCAATGTAAGTGACGCACAAGCCGAGCGGAAGACCCTCTACAGACCCTCCACGCCCAAGACCCTCCATCCCTACGAGAAGCCCGTTCTATTCGGCAGGCCTCTTCAGCCGTGCCACGAACTTGTAGCGGTCCCCCCGGTACACCGACCGCACCCATTCCACCGGCTGCCCCTCCTTGTCCAGCGAGTGCCGGGACAGCATCAGCATCGGCAGGCCGACGTCGGTGCCGAGCAGGCCGGCCTCGCGCGGGGTGGCCAGCGAGGTCTCGATGGTCTCCTCGGCCTCGGCGAGATGGACGTCGTAGACCTCGGCCAGCGCGGTGTACAGGGAGGTGTACTTGACCAGCGAGCGGCGCAGGGCCGGGAAGCGCTTGGCGCTCAGATGCGTGGTCTCGATGGCCATCGGCTCGCCGTTGGCCATGCGCAGCCGCTCGACGCGCAGCACCCTGCTGCCGGCGGTGATGTCCAGCAGACCGGCGAGGGTGTCGTCGGCGGTGACGTAACCGACGTCCAGCAGCTGCGAGGTGGGTTCGAGGCCCTGGGCGCGCATGTCCTCGGTGTAGGAGGTCAGCTGCAGTGCCTGGGAGACCTTCGGCTTGGCGACGAAGGTGCCCTTGCCCTGGATGCGCTCCAGGCGCCCCTCGACGACCAGCTCCTGGAGGGCCTGGCGGACGGTGGTGCGCGAGGTGTCGAACTCGGCCGCCAGGGTCCGCTCCGGCGGGACCGGAGTGCCCGGCGCCTGGGTCTCCGTCATGTCGAGCAGGTGCTTCTTCAGGCGGTAGTACTTGGGCACGCGCGCGGTACGGACGGTAGCCCCACCCTCGTTCTCCGCACTGCTGACGTCGGTGCTCATGGCCTGCCTTCCCGGCTCCGGGAGCCGAAGGGCCGACACACCGTCGGCCGCGGCTTCACATCGTGGCACGGCCGCGACGGGGCTCGCCCCGCCGTTCCGTGATCCCCTCTGTATACCGTCGCACCCTTCGCTGGTCTAGTCCAGATGGGCAAGTGGTCTACCGGACCGGGGCCCTCCGGGCCCGATGTTTACGACGGCTTCTTACTTAAAGGTTCCTGCATATCTAGAACCCATAACGGCTGGTCAAAGCGGATTCGGCCACCCTTGACAGTCGAAATGGTCTGCGCCAAGCTCACCGCACTGGTCTACACCATTGGTCCAGGTCCCGGCATATGGGCGGGGGGTGTGGGCATCCCTGAGGAGGGTGGCGTGAAGCGCAAGCTGATAGCCGCGATCGGTATCGCGGGCATGATGGTCTCCATCGCGGCGTGCGGCGGCGACAAGGACAGCGGGGACTCGAAGGGCTCCGAGGCCAAGGAACTGACGGTCTGGCTGACCGTCGACGCCCAGAACAACTGGCCCGCGCTGGTCAAGGCGGCCGACGCGGCGGTGCAGAAGAAGCACCCCGGCCTCAAGATCACCCACGAGTACTACGGCTGGCCCGACAAGAACGCCAAGCTCGACGCGGTCCTCGCCACCGACAAGGCCCCCGACGTGGTCGAGATGGGCAACACCGAGATGCTCGGTTACATGGTCAAGGGCGCCTTCGCCCCCCTCGACGCCTCGAAGTTCGACAACTCCTCCGCCTGGCTGGACGGCCTCAAGGCCTCCGTGACCTACGACGGCAAGACCTACGGCGTCCCGTACTACGCCGGCGGCCGCGTCGCCAACTGGCGCAAGGACGTCTTCGCGAAGGTCGGCGTGAAGTCCGCGCCGACGACCTACGCCGAGCTCACCGCCGCCCTCGACAAGGTCCAGAAGAAGGAGGGCGACAAGTTCTCCGCCTGGTACCAGCCCACCCGCGACTGGTACGCGGCCATGTCCTTCGTCTACGACGCCGGCGGCTCGATCGCCGTCGAGTCGGGCGGCAAGTGGAAGGCCAGCCTGTCCTCGCCGGAGTCCGTCAAGGGCCTCAACGAGTTCAAGAACGTCGTCGACGAGTACATGCACGGCGACAAGACCAAGGACGAGTCCGACCGGTACATCGTCTACGGCCAGGGCAAGTCCGGCATGATCTTCGCTCCCGCCTGGGAGGGCGCGACCGCCGCGGCCAAGGAGAACGACAAGACCGGCAAGCTCGCCGGCAACGTCGAGAACTTCGTGATGCCCGGCCCGTCCGGCAAGAACCTCCCGGTCTTCCTCGGCGGCTCCGACCTCGCCGTCCCGGTCAAGTCCGACGCGCAGGACCTCGCCGCCGAGTGGATCAACGCCTTCACCGGCCCCTCCGGCCAGAAGGGCCTGATGGCCAAGGGCAACCTGCCCAACAACAAGACCGACCTCGCCACCCTCAAGAACGACCCGGCGACGGCCGTCCCGGCCACCGCGGCCGAGTCCAACTGGTTCGTCCCGATGGCCCCCGGCTGGGGCCAGGTCGAGAAGGCCCAGGTCCTGCAGAACATGCTGCAGTCCATCGGCACCGGCAAGAAGACGGTCGAGGCCGCCGCGAAGGAAGCGGACGCCGCGATCGACAAGGTCATCAACAACTCGTGACCTGACGGCGGGGCCCCGTCGCACCCGGAGGGTGTTGTCGGGGGCGGGGCCCCGCTTCTCGTACGACCCGAGGGACCGCTGAGGAGCGCGCGGATGAGTGCCGCAGACACGACCACCCCTGCCAAGGTGCCGCCGACGCGGCCGTCACCCCCACCGCCCGCCCCACCGGGACCGGGCAGACCCCGGGCGAAGCGGACCTCCGCCGGCACCCCCTGGCTGCTGCTCGCGCCCTGTCTGCTCATCCTCCTGCTGGTCATGGGCTATCCGCTGGTCCGGCTGGTCACTCTCTCCTTCCAGAAGTTCGGCCAGTCCCAGCTGTGGGGCTTCCAGCCCGCCGAGAACGTCGGCCTCGACAACTTCACGGGCGTCCTGGACGACGGCGAGTTCTGGCAGGTCGTCGTCCGCACGATCGTCTTCGCCGCGGGCTGCGTGATCCTCACGATGGTCCTCGGCATGCTGATCGCCCTGCTGCTCCAGCGGGTCTCCGGCTGGGTGAAGACCCTCGTCAACATCGCGCTCGTGGCCAGCTGGGGCATGCCGGTCATCGTCGCCACCACCGTCTTCAAGTGGCTGTTCGACTCCGACTACGGCATCCTCAACGCCGTCCTCAGCAAGCTGCCCGGCGTCGACCTGATCGGCCACAACTGGTTCGCCGGCGGACCGCAGGGCCTGGCCGTCATCATGCTGCTGGTGATCTGGGGCGCGGTCCCCTTCGTGGTCATCACCCTCAGCGCCGGCCTCACCCAGGTCCCGGCCGAACTGGAGGAGGCCGCCCGCCTCGACGGCGCCGGCTCCTGGGGCGTCTTCCGGTACGTCACCCTGCCCATCCTCAAGCCGATCATCGTGATGCTCACGACCCTGTCGGTCATCTGGGACATGGGCGTCTTCCCGCAGGTCTTCGTCATGCGCAACGG
Organism: Streptomyces sp. T028; assembly: GCF_048159505.1. Classification (NCBI taxonomy): domain Bacteria; kingdom Bacillati; phylum Actinomycetota; class Actinomycetes; order Kitasatosporales; family Streptomycetaceae; genus Streptomyces; species Streptomyces sp. T028. Next base: position 144,142 of record NZ_JBLRVZ010000031.1, on the reverse strand, counting down.
CCATCCGGAGCCCGAGTTCCAACTGCTCACGACGTACTCCTACGACCGCGCCTTCGTGGTCAACGACTACGGGCAGGGCTCGGCGATCGCCCTGATCACCGTGCTGCTCCTGCTCGGGGTGGTCGCCGTCTACATGCGCCAGATGCTGAAGATCGGAGAGGTCGAATGAGTACGCTCGCTGCGCCTCGTCGCAGGTCCCGGTTCGGCTGGAACCTCCTCGGCCTCCTCGTCTTCGCCGTCGCCGGCTTCCCTGTCTACTGGATGCTCAACACGGCGATCAAGCCGGCGAAGGACGCGATCGACCCGGACCCGAGCCTGCTGCCGACCGGCTTCACCTCCGCCAACTTCAGCCGCGCGCTGCACATCGCCGACTTCTGGGGCCCCGCCGGGCGCAGCCTGATCGTCTCCCTCGCGGTCGTCGCGATCGGCATCGTCGTCGGCATGCTGGCCGCGCTCGCCATCTCCCGGTTCGCCTTCCGCGGCCGCAAGATCGTGATCGTGGGGATCCTCGCGGTCCAGATGGTCCCGCTGGTCGCCATGATCATCCCGGTCTTCCTGCTCCTGAACGACCTGGACCAGTACGACAAGCTGTCTGGCCTGATCATCACGTATCTGACCTTCATCCTCCCGTTCACGGTGTGGACCCTGCGCGGCTTCATCGTCAACATCCCCAAGGAGCTGGAGGAGGCCGCGATGGTCGACGGCTGCTCCCGCACCGGCGCCTTCGTCAGGGTGGTCTTCCCCCTGCTGGCCCCCGGCATGGTCGCCACCTCGGTCTACGGCTTCATCCAGGCCTGGAACGAGTACCTGTACGCCCTGATGCTGCTCAGCCAGAAAAACCAGACCGCGACCGTCTGGCTCGGCAACTTCACCACCAAGCACGGCACCGAGTACGCCCCGATGATGGCCGGCGCCACCCTGATGGCCGTCCCCATCGTCGCCCTCTTCCTCCTCGTCCAGCGCAGGATGGCCGCGGGCCTGACCGCGGGCGCCGTGAAGGGATGACGCCCCGATGACGACAATCGCCCGCGGCACGGACACACTCACCCGTGACGCGCTCACCGTCCTCCAGCCGGGCTTCCCCGGCACCACCGCCCCCGACTGGCTGCTGCGCCGCCTCGGCGAGGGCCTGGCCTCGGTCGGCCTGTTCGGCCGCAACATCGCCTCCCCGGAGCAGCTCACCGCCCTGACCGCCCAGTTGCGGGCGGAACGGGACGACGTCCTGGTCGCCATCGACGAGGAGGGCGGGGACGTGACCCGCCTGGAGGTGCGCACCGGCTCCTCCTTCCCCGGCAACTACGCGCTGGGCGCGGTGGACGACGTCGACCTGACCGGCAGGGTGGCCCACGAGCTGGGCCGCCGCCTCGCGGAGTGCGGGGTCGACCTCAACTGGGCCCCGTCGGCGGACGTCAACTCCAACCCGGCGAACCCGGTGATCGGGGTCCGCTCCTTCGGCGCCGACCCCGCCCTGGTCGCCCGGCACACCGCCGCCTACGTCACCGGCCTCCAGTCGGCGGGCGTCGCGGCCTGCACCAAGCACTTCCCGGGCCACGGCGACACGGCCGTCGACTCCCACCACGCGCTCCCGCGCATCGACATCCCGGCCGAGGCCCTGGCCGAACGCGAACTGATCCCGTTCCTCGCGGCCATCGGCGCCGGCACGAAGGCGATCATGAGCGCCCACATCCTGGTCCCCGCCCTGGACCCCGTGCGTCCGGCAACGTTGTCCCGTCCCGTCCTCACCGACCTCCTGCGCCGCGACCTCGGCTACGAGGGCCTGATCGTCACCGACGGCATGGAGATGCGGGCGGTGGCCGCGACCTACGGCATCGAGCGCGGCAGTGTCCTCGCGATCGCCGCCGGCGCCGACGCGATCTGCGTGGGCGGCGGCCTCCAGGACGACGCGACGGTACGGCGTCTGCGCGACGCCCTCGTCACCGCCGTACGCACGGGCGAACTCCCGGAGGAACGCCTGGCCGACGCGGCCGAGCGGGTACGGCAGCTGGCGCGCTGGACGGGTTCGGCGCCCGGAAGCACCGCCGGGACGGAACCGGACGTGGGCCTCGTGGCCGCCCGCCGCGCCCTCCGGATCACCGGCGGGGACACCTTCAACCCCCTCACCGACCCCCCGTTCGTCGCCGCGTTCACCCCGGTGGCCAACATCGCCGTGGGCGACGAGACCCCATGGGGCGTGGCGGCGGAGCTGACCTGCCTGCTCCCGGGCACGGCGACGGGAACCTTCCGTGGCGAGGACGGCGAGGAGGCGGCACGGGCGGCCGTGTCCGCGGCGGGGGACCGGCGCATCGTCGCCGTCGTCCGTGACGAACACCGCCACCAGTGGATGTCGACAGCCCTGGACACCCTCCTGCTGTCCCGCCCCGACACGATCGTCGTGGAAATGGGCGTCCCCCAGTCCCCACCCCGAGGCACCCCGCACATCGCGACACACGGCGCGGCAAGGGTGTGCGGCAGGGCGGCGGCGGAGGCGATAGCGGGGGCGTAAGAGACAAATGGGGGCCGGGCGAAGCCCCGGCCCCCATTCAGGGGCGCGGGGCTGTATCAATATGCGGCTCCGCCGCGTGGGCGCGACCAGCCCCCACAACCCGCACGCTAGATCCCCTGCCACCCCGGCTTATTGGCAAACGTATGCCGGAAGTAATCCGCAAGCTTCAGCTTGGACGCCGCACCCTCGTCCACAACAACCGTCGCATGCGGATGCAACTGCAGCGCAGAGGCCGGACACACAGCGGCCAGCGGCCCCTCCACCGTCGCCGCCACCGCATCCGCCTTGTTCTCCCCGGTGGCGAGCAGCACCAGATGCCGGGCCTCGAGGATCGTCCCGATCCCCTGGGTGATCACGTGATGCGGAACCTGCTCGATGTCCCCGTCGAAGAACCGCGCGTTGTCCACCCGCGTCTGCTCGGTGAGCGTCTTGATCCGGGTCCGCGAGGCCAGCGACGAACACGGCTCGTTGAACCCGATGTGCCCGTCGGTCCCGATCCCCAGCAACTGGATGTCCACCCCGCCGGCTGCGGTCAGCGCCGCGTCGTAGGCCTGGGAGGCCGCGCGTATGTCCTCCGCCGTGCCGTCGGGCCCGAGGAACGCCTCCATGCCGATGCCCAGCGGCTCCAGCACCTCGCGCCGCAGCACCGAGCGGTAGGACTCGGGATGGTCGGCGGGCAGTCCCACATACTCGTCGAGCTGGGCGATCCTCGCCCGCGAGGTGTCCGCCTCCCCGGCCCGCACCTTGGCCGCCAGCGCCTGGTAGACGGGCAGCGGGGTGGAGCCGGTGGCCACGCCCAGCAGGGCGTCCGGCTTGCGCCGCAGCAGCTCCGCCATGGCCTCGGCGATCAGCTCGCCACCCGACCTGGCGTCCGGAACGATGACAACTTCCACGCTGACCTGCCGTTCTGAACTGAGTGGTTTAGACCAATCCAGGGCTCAATTTAGCAGAGCCCGGTGAAATTGCCCCCCGCATCTCAGTCCGTGGAGGAACCCGCACAGGCTAGGCTGCGTCATGGACGGTGGGGCATGGACACAGTGAGTGGTCTAGTCCACAATGGGCCGTACGAGAACCACGTATGAGCGAACAGCACGAGAAGACTTCCGTTCTCCCCGCACAGGAGGGCGGACCGAGGGTCCGGAGCTCTCTGCCCTGACTGCCCCGGCTCCTCACCTTCGGCCGACGGGACCGCACACCCCGCGGCCGATATTGCTCCGGGCTGCGGTGCCGGGAGGGTTGAGGGTCCCTCTCAGGCGCCGCGGCCCGCGGGTGTTTTTCGGACACTTCCCGCTGCCCGGGTACGCTCGCACACGTGCCCTCCATGAACGAACTCGTACGCCAGCACACCGCCCTCGACGACTCCGATCTCGAGTGGCTCCACCTGCTGGTCTCGGAGTGGCAGCTGCTCTCCGACCTCTCCTTCGCCGACCTGGTGCTGTGGGTGCCCACCAGCGACGGCACCCGCTATGTCTCCGTGGCCCAGATGCGTCCCAACACCGGGCCCACCTCCTACCAGGACGACATGGTCGGCCACCTCGTCCCGCGCGGGCGCAGGCCCCTCCTCGACGCCGCCCTGGACGAGGGCCGGATCGTGCGCGAGGGCGACCCGGAGTGGCGTGAAGAGGTCCCCGTACGGGTCGAGTCCATCCCCGTACGACGGGACGGACGTGTCCTCGGGGTCATCGCCCGCAACACCAACCTGCTCACCGTGCGCACCCCGAGCCGGCTGGAACTGACCTACCTCCAGAGCGCCTCCGACCTAGCGCAGATGATCGCGGCCGGCTCGTTCCCGTTCGCCGGCCAGCAGATGGACATGGACGCCGCCCCGCGCGTCGGCGACGGCCTGATCCGCGTCGACGGCGACGGCATCGTCCAGTACGCCTCCCCGAACGCGCTCTCCGCCTACCACCGCATGGGCCTCGCCTCCGACCTGCTCGGTCACCACCTCGGCCGGACCACCGCCGAACTCGCCCCCACCCGGGGCCCGGTGGACGAGGCCCTCGCCAAGGTCGCCAGCGGCTGGGCGCCCCGTGAGTTCGAGATCGAGGCCAACGACGGGGTCATCCAGTTCCGTACGATCCCGCTCAAGCCCAAGGGCACCCGCATCGGTTCGCTCGTGCTGCTCCGGGACGTCACCGAACTCCGTCGCCGTGAACGTGAGTTGATCACCAAGGACGCCACCATCCGGGAGATCCACCACCGGGTGAAGAACAACCTCCAGACGGTCGCCGCGCTGCTGCGTCTGCAGGCCCGCCGGATCGAGTCCGAGCGGGGCCGGGAGGCGCTGGAGGAGGCCGTGCGCCGGGTCGGCTCGATCGCGATCGTGCACGAGACGCTGTCCCAGAACCTGGACGAGCGGGTGGAGTTCGACGAGATCGCCGACCGGGTGCTCGCGATGGTCGCGGAGATCTCGCCGGGCAAGGTCACCGGCCGGCGCACCGGACGCTTCGGCATCCTGGACGCGGAGGTCGCCACCCCGCTGTCCATGGTCCTCACCGAGATCCTGCAGAACGCCCTGGAGCACGGCTTCCGCGAGGGCGACACGGGCACGGTCGAGGTCTCGGCGGTCCGCGGCGGTACGTCGAAGGAGGCCCGCCTGCTGGTCACCGTCCAGGACGACGGCGTGGGACTGCCCGAGGGCTTCGACCCGCACATTTCCGGCAACCTGGGGCTGCAGATCGTACGGACGCTGGTGGAGGGCGAGTTGGGCGGCACCTTCGACATGGTCCCGGCGCCGAAGCGGGGCACCCGGGTGATCCTGGACCTCCCGGTGCGGGCGCAGAAGTAGGAGCGGGTGCCGCCGGAGAGGTGCCGGTTGAGATGCGCCGAAGTAAGGTCCGGGTAAGAACAGTCGGGCACAGCACGAAGCCCCGGACCGTTCAGGGGTCCGGGGCTCGAATGCTCGTTGCCAGCGATTAGCTGCGCATCGGGGGTACTGCGCGCTGCGGCTCGGGGGCGGGAGAAGCGCACTCGCTGTGCGCGCCGCCAAGCTCAGGCTGTGTGCGGGGCGGGTGTTGTCAGGCGGAAGCCTGACGGGCCCGGTTGCGGGCGGCGCGACGCTTCATGGCACGGCGCTCGTCCTCGCTGAGACCACCCCAGACGCCGGAGTCCTGGCCGGACTCGAGCGCCCACTGCAGACACTGATCCATGACGGGGCAGCGACGGCAGACGGCCTTGGCTTCCTCGATCTGCAGCAGCGCAGGACCGGTGTTGCCGATGGGGAAGAAGAGCTCGGGGTCTTCCTCGCGGCAAACGGCGTTGTGACGCCAGTCCATGGCTGCTACCTCTCCTTGGTATTACATGCAGGTTGCTTGTGAATGTGAACGCTTTCACGAATCCCTCAACAAGGGAAGGGCCAACCCGCCAGGTTCGCTGGCGTGGTCCTGTGAGTTGAAGAGGGGTTCTGGTGACCAGTGGAGGCCGGTGTTGCGGGCCGTCCCGATCGCCACGTAGAGACTCGCAAACCTCAGCGGCGGATACAACCCCTTCTGGAAAGTTTTTTTTGATTCCTCGGTGTCGACTAGGTCACAGCCGTACTTCCATGGGGTGGACCCTGGCCTAAACGTTCGAGTGAAAGGACTTCAGCCCTTTCTGCTCACACAATCACACGCAGTGCATGGCGTACGCCTGTGAACGTCACGCTTGTACGCAGTCCGAGGTGGTCGCCGTCCATCTGCAGGGGTAGGGGCACCTTCGAATGCAAGGTGAACCGGTCCAGGTCATGGAACGAGTGGGCATGCTTCCCATGCGGGCCGCGCTCGGGGGACGAAGTGAGCAACTGGGTGCCATACCGGGCAACCGCGGCAGTGGACAGACGGCTGAGAGCGAGTACGTCGAGCCCGGTATCGAACGAGGCCTTAGGTGACGCGTACACCGGACGATTGCCCAGATAGGTCCACGGAGCCGTGTTGCAGACTATGGACAGCACCAAATCGGTCACCGGGTCCGCGCCCGGCGCCTCCAGGGTGATCGATCCGCGCCGGCGGTCCGGCTCGCCCAGCAGCTGCCGCACGGCCTGCATCAGATAGAGAGCGTGCGTCGACCTTCTGCCCCGCTCCCGCTGCTGCTCGACCCGGCCGACGACCCCCGCGTCGAAACCGAGCCCGGCGTTGAAGGTGAACCAGCGTGACGGCACCGTCTCGTCCTGCGTGCCCGGCGTGCCCGCGGCGATCCCCAGGCCGACCGTGCGCTCGCGCTCCTCGCGCAGGGCGTCCAGCAGGGCGCCGGTGGCCTCCACCGGGTCGTTGGGCAGGCCCAGGGCGCGGGCGAAGACATTGGTGGAACCGCCGGGGACCACCGCGAGGCCGGGCAGCCGCTGCGGGTCGGGGCCGTTGTGCAGCAGGCCGTTGACCACCTCGTTGACCGTGCCGTCGCCGCCGAGTGCCACCACCAGATCGGTGTTCCCGCTCTCCGCCGCCTGCCGGCCCAGGTCGCGCGCGTGCCCGCGGTACTCGGTGGTGACCGCCTCCAGCTTCATCTCGCTGGCGAGCGCGTGGATGAGGACGTCACGCGTCCGTGCACTCGTAGTGGTTGCCGCCGGGTTGACCACGAGAAGTGCACGCATGGGGTGCAGCGTACCTACTGGGTGGTACCCGGGCACAGGCCGAGGTGGGGAACCGGTAAGACAGCGGGCGTGAGCCTCGACACGGGCCGCCGAGGGCGCGGGACGGGCCGGGGCTACCCTTCAGGGGTGAGCAGTGAGCAGAGCCCCCTCGCCCCCGAGACCGTCCCGGACACCACCGGTCCGCGCCCGCCCCGGCTGACGTACGCCGCCGCGCTGGCCGCTCTGGAAGGGCTGGCGCTCGTCGTCGGAGGCGTGTGGATCCTGGTCCTCGGGATCACGGGCGCCCCGGACGACCGGGGGCAGGCCGTCACCGGGGGGCTGACCCTGGTGGTGCTCGCGCTGCTGCCGCTGCTCGCCGCGCGCGGACTGCTCGCCCGGCGCAGCTGGAGCCGGGGGCCCGCCGTCATCACGCAGATCATGGCGCTGCCGGTGGCCTACAACCTGCTGCAGGCCGACAGCATGGCGATCCCGGGGGGCATCGCCCTCGCGGCCGTCGCCGTGACGGCGCTCGTCCTGCTCGTCAACGGAGAGACGACCCGGGCCCTCGGGATCCGGGGGCCCGGCAGAACGCGGGACCAGTAACTCCTACTCCTCCACCAGCAGCTTCTCCCGCAGCTGCGCCAGCGTGCGTGCCAGCAGCCGCGAGACGTGCATCTGCGAGATGCCGACCTCCTGCGCGATCTGCGACTGGGTCATGTTGCCGAAGAAGCGAAGGAGCAGGATCCGCTTCTCGCGGGGCGGGAGATCCTCCAGCAGCGGCTTGAGCGACTCCCGGTACTCGACGCCCTCCAGCGCCTCGTCCTCCGCGCCGAGCGTGTCGGCGACCGCCGGGGACTCGTCGTCGGTGTCGGGGACGTCCAGCGACAGCGTGGAGTACGCGTTGGCGGACTCCAGGCCCTCCAGGACCTCCTCCTCCGAGATGGCCAGCTTCTCGGCCAGCTCATGGACCGTGGGGGAGCGGCCGTGCTGCTGCGAGAGCTCCGCCGTCGCCGTGGTGAGCGCGAGCCGCAGCTCCTGGAGCCTGCGCGGGACGCGCACCGCCCAGCCCTTGTCTCGGAAGTGCCGCTTGATCTCGCCGACGACCGTCGGGGTCGCGTACGTCGAGAACTCCACGCCGCGGTCCGGGTCGAAGCGGTCGACCGACTTGATCAGGCCGATGGTGGCGACCTGCGTGAGATCGTCGAGCGGCTCGCCGCGGTTGCGGAAGCGCCGCGCCAGGTGCTCCACGAGCGGCAGGTGCATGCGGACCAGCTGGTTGCGCAGTTCCGCGTACTCCGGGCTGCCGTCCTTCAGCCCGCGCAGCTCGACGAACATCGCCCGTGCCCCGCTGCGGTCCCCCTGCTCCCTCGGCTCGTGCTGGTTCCGGGGTTCGTGCTGGTTCCGGGGTTCGTGCTGCGTGCCCGGCACGCCCTGTTCGTCGTCTCGCTCGTGCTCGCTCATCGTCCCGCCCGTCGCCCTCTGTCGAGCCCTGTCCTCAGCCCGGCCGGGGGAGCCCCCGATCCGCCCCTTGCGGGGCGAGCCCTGCGCGGCATCCAGGTCCGGGCGCCCGGTGTCATCCTCCGGATGCGGCCTGGCCTGCTCGGGAATGCCGTCGATGCCATCGATACCGTCTGCCGTCATGCCTCGGGAACCGCCCGGAGAGACTGAATCGTTCTCGGCCGGCAGCTCCCGTGTGCCGCGCTCTTCGTCCCGCACCGGCCCGTCCCCGTTCCTCACGCCGGCCCGGGTCCCGCGCCGCGCTGTTTGTAGAGGCTGATCGAAACGGTTTTGTCCTCGTCGACGGCCGAGGAGACCTTCCCCGCGAGGGCGGACAGCACGGTCCAGGCGAAGGTGTCCCGCGAGGGGGCGTGGCCGTCGGTGGTCGGTGCCGAGACGGTGACCTCGAGCGAGTCGTCGACGAGCCGGAACACACAGCTGAGCACCGAGCCGGGCACGGCCTGCTGGAGCAGGATCGCGCAGGCCTCGTCCACCGCGATGCGCAGGTCCTCGATCTCGTCCAGGGTGAAGTCCAAACGGGCCGCGAGACCGGCCGTGGCCGTCCGCAGCACCGACAGGTAGGCACCCGCAGCCGGCAGCCGGACTTCCACGAAGTCCTGGGTCGCGGGCTCGCCTGCGATCTGGGACACCCTCACCTCCAAGGTGGTACAAGCTTTTCGGGGCCGAGGGTCGCCCCCCGGGGTAACGCGTGGGTGGTGCAGCGGTGACGCTATCGCGCCCTCACGTGTCCTGTCCCCGGGACCCCAACCCCCTGGCGTCACTCACAGTAAAGCTGTGAACACGCTCCGTGTCTAGGGGTCTGCGGGCCCAAAAGGGAAGAGGGCGCGCCGGGTTGACGTACCCAGGCGTCAGATGGTCGAACCGTACCCGCCGGACGGCAGGACCGTCTCGGAAGTACAACGGCCGGACCACCTCAGAAGTTCACGTTCCGATCAGACGTTCACGTCCCGACCGCCTCCGATGCTCACACGAGGACATGATCGACGAAGCACCAGCGCCAGTTCTCCCCGGGCTCGAAGGTCCGCATCACGGGATGTCCGGTCTCCTGGTGGTGCCCCGAGGCGTGCCGGCTGGGCGAGGAGTCGCAGCAGCCGACATGGCCGCACGTCAGGCACAGCCGCAACTGCACCGGGTGGGTGCCGTCCCGCAGGCACTCCGGACACGTCTCACCGAGCGGGACGGGTTCGGGGTCGGGCAGCGCGTCGGCGTGCGTGCACTGTTTCATGATTGCCAGATTACGACGGTCGTGCGGTGTGCCGCGCGGAAAAACGAGGCGGGCGAGACATGGACGTGATGCCACTGCTGTTGCTGGTGGCGGGCAGTGCGGCGATCGCGGCCGCGGCCCGGCGCACCCCGGTCCCGGCTCCGCTGCTGCTGGTCGCCGTCGGCCTGGTGGTGTCGTACGTACCCGGAGTCCCGGACTACACCCTGGACCCGGACGTCGTCCTGCCGCTGCTGCTGCCCCCGCTGCTGTACACCTCGGCCACCGACAGCTCCTACCTCGACCTGCGTGCCCAGCTGCGGCCGGTGGCCCTGCTGTCGGTCGGATACGTGCTGTTCGCGACGTTCGCCGTCGGCTGGGCCGCCTATCTGCTCGTCCCCGGGCTGCCGCTCACCGCCGCGCTGGTGCTGGGAGCGGTGGTGGCGCCCCCGGACGCCGTCGCCGCCACGGCGGTGGCCCGCCGGGTCGGCCTGCCGTCGAGGATCACCACGATCCTCCAGGGCGAGTCCCTCCTGAACGACGCCACCGCGATCACCGCCTACAAGGTCGCCCTCGCCGTCGTGGTCGGCGAGGGCGCGTCCTGGGCGGGCGGCATCGAGGAGTTCCTGGTCGCGGCGGTCGGCGGGGTCGCCGCGGGCCTGATCCTCATGGCCCCCCTGCACTGGCTGCGCACCCACCTCAAGGAGCCCCTCCTCCAGAACACGCTCTCCCTGCTCATCCCGTTCGTCGCCTACGCCTCCGCCGAGCAGTTCCACGCCTCCGGCGTCCTCGCCGTGGTCGTCGTCGCCCTCTATCTCGGCCACCGCGCGTGGGAGGTCGACTTCGCCACCCGCCTCCAGGAGGAGGCCGTCTGGAAGATGGTCGCCTTCGTCCTGGAGTCGGCGGTCTTCGCGCTGATCGGACTCCAACTGCCGGTGGTCCTCAGGGGCCTCGGGGCGTACGAGGGTCCGGACGCCGCCTGGTACGCGTTCGCCCTCTTCCTGGTGGTCGTCGCGGCCCGCTTCCTGTGGGTCTACCCCGCGACCTTCCTCCCGCGGGCGCTGTCGGCACGCATCCGCGCGCGTGAGGACAACCCCACCTGGCGGGGGCCCTTCGTCATCGCCTGGGCCGGTATGCGGGGCGTGGTCTCGCTGGCCATCGCCTTCTCCATCCCGCTCACCGTCGAGCACGGCGAGCCCTTCCCGCAGCGCAACCTGATCCTCTTCCTGACGTTCACCACGGTCATCGGCACCCTGGTCGTACAGGGCCTCACCCTGCCCCCGCTGATCCGCATGCTGAAGTTCCCCGGCCCCGACGCGCAGGCCGCCACGCTCGCCGAGGCCAATGCCCAGGCCCAGGCCTCCCGGGTCGCCGAGGAGCGCCTCGACGCCCTGCTGGCCGACGAGCGCAACGCCCTGCCGCCACCGCTCGCCGACCGGCTGCGCAACGTCCTGGAACGCCGCCGCAACGCCGTCTGGGAGCGTCTCGGCCAGGTCAACCCGGTCACCGGCGAGACCGTCGACGACACCTACCGCCGGCTGTCCCGCGAGATGATCAGCGCCGAGCGGGAGATGTTCGTCCGGCTGCGCGACGGCCGCTACATCGACGACGAGATGCTCCGCACCCTGCTGCGCCGACTGGACCTGGAGGAGGCGGCGGCCTACCGCGAGGCGGGCTGAGACTCGGAGGCGGGCTGAGACTCAGGGGAACGGGCGCCCTGTGACGACGGCCGCCACCGTCGTCCCCCGCGGAAAGCCCCCCTCCTCGGTGAGGGCGACAAGTCCGTAGAGCAACTTGGCGACATAGAGACGTTCGACCGGGACCGCGTGCCGATGGGCGAAGTCCTCGGCGAAGGCCTCCAGCTCCGGGGTGACCCGCGCGTAGCCGCCGAAGTGGAAGCGGTCGTCGAGCCGCCAGTCGCCCCGCCGGCCCCCGAACGCCTCCTCCTGCAGCACCCGTATCTCCTCCGCCAGGAATCCCCCCTTCAGGACCGGCACGCCCAGCGCCCGCTGTCCGGGACCGAGCCCGGCGGCCAGACCCGCGAGCGTGCCGCCGGTGCCGCAGGCCACCGCGACCACGTCGGCCCGCCCCCGCAGCTCCTCGCCGAGAACCTCACAGCCGCGGACGGCGAGCGCGTTGCTCCCGCCCTCGGGGACGACGTACGCGTCCTCGGCGCCGACCGCCCGCAGCACGGCCGCGAGGGTCTCCGCATCGGCCTTGCGGCGATACGTCCCACGGTCCACGAAGCGCAGCCGCATCCCGTCCGCCGCGCACCGGGCGAGGGAGGTGTTCAGCGGTCGGCCGGCCAGCTCGTCACCGCGCACCACGCCCATCGTGGGGAGTCCGAGGAGCCGCCCGGCCGCGGCGGTGGCGCGCAGATGGTTGGAGTAGGCGCCGCCGAAGGTGACCACCGTCCGCCCGGCCGCAGCCGTCAGATTGGGCACGAGCTTGCGCCACTTGTTGCCGATCAGTTCCGGATGGATCAGGTCGTCCCGCTTCAGCAGCAGCCGCACCCCGTGCCGTGCGAACCGGTCGTCGGCCACCTCCTGGAGCGGGGAGGGTGGACGGGGGCGCAGGTCGGTCATCCGCACATTGTCGAACACCGCTCGCCGAAACGTCCCACTTCCCCGCTCCACGATGATCCATTCCCGCTCTTTCGTGTAATGGCACGAGCACGCTCCGTGATGGAAGGCTTGCCCGCGTACCAGTGCACCGGCGCACTTCGGCGCCCATGCGTGATTCGGGAGGGCATTTCTCCATGTCGGTAGGCGAAGAGGTCCGCACGGACTCGGGCAAGCCGCAGCAGAGTCTCGGCACCGCGGCCGCGCGGAACCTGGCCACCACGACCAAGTCCGCACCGCAGATGCAGGAGATCAGCTCCCGCTGGCTGCTGCGGACCCTGCCCTGGGTGGACGTACATGGTGGTACGTACCGGGTCAACAGGCGGCTGACGTACGCCGTCGGGGACGGCCGCATCACGTTCGTCAAGACCGGCGACCGCGTCGAGGTGATCCCGGCCGAGCTGGGCGAACTGCCGGCGCTGCGCTCCTACGACGACGAGGAGGTGCTGTCGGAGCTCGCCCAGCGCTGCCGGCAGCGCGAGTTCGGCCCCGGCGAGGTCATCGCCTCCTTCGGCAACCAGACCGACGAGGTCTATCTGCTCGCCCACGGCCGCGTCGAGAAGGTCGGCACCGGCCCCTACGGCGACGACCAGGTGCTCGGCGTCCTCGCCGACGGCGCCTACTTCGGCGAACAGGCGCTGCTCGACGCCGACGCCATCTGGGAGTACACCGCCCGCGCGGACACCGCGTGCACCGTGCTGATCCTGGCCCGCCAGGACGTCGAGCAGGTCGCGGAGCGCGCCGACTCCCTGCGCGCGCACCTCCACCAGCTGCGGGCCATTCCCGAGCAGCGCACCAACAAGTACGGCGAGAAGGCCGTCGACCTGGCCGCGGGCCACGCCGGAGAGCCGGACATCCCGCACACGTTCGTGGACTACGACGCCCGCCCGCGCGAGTACGAACTGAGCATCGCCCAGACCGTCCTGCGCATCCACACGCGCGTGGCCGACCTCTACAACCAGCCCATGAACCAGACCGAGCAGCAGTTGCGGCTGACGGTCGAGGCGATCAAGGAGCGCCAGGAGCACGAACTCGTCAACAACCGGGAGTTCGGGCTGCTCCACAACTGCGAGTACGACCAGCGGATCCAGCCGCACGACGGCGTGCCGAGCCCCGACGACCTGGACGAACTGCTCAGCAGGCGGCGCGGCACCAAGATGCTGCTCGCCCACCCGCGCGCGATCTCCGCGATCGGCCGCGAGCTCAACAAACGCGGACTGGTGCCCGAGACGATCGACGTCGGCGGCAACCGCATCCCCACCTGGCGCGGGGTGCCGATCTACCCGTGCAACAAGATCCCGGTCACCGAGGCCCGCACCAGCTCGATCATCGCGATGCGTCTGGGCGAGCAGGACCAGGGCGTCATCGGCCTGCGCCAGTCCGGCATCCCGGACGAGATCGAGCCGAGCCTGTCCGTGCGGTTCATGGGCATCAACGAACAGTCCATCATCAACTACCTCGTGACGGCCTACTACTCGGCGGCGGTCCTGGTGCCGGACGCGCTCGGGGTCATGGAGAACGTCGAGATCGGCCGCTGGCGGTGACCTCCGCCACCAGGCCGCACGGGACGCGCGAAAGGCGGAGGTCTATCGGGAGCCAGGGGGAGAGCCGGGGCGGCAGCGAGGGGCGGACCGGCCCGGCGGCGTCCGACGGACAGGAGGCGACGGCGATCCTGGAGCGTGCCAGGGCGGCGGTCGACCCCGAACTGCGCGCCGCCGTCGACTCGTTACCCCGCCAGATGCGCCGGGTCGCCCGCTACCACTTCGGCTGGGAGCACGCCGACGGCACCCCGGCCGCGGGGAACGCCGGCAAGGCGATCCGTCCCGCGCTCGTCCTCGCCGCGGCCGCCGCACTCGGCGGCCCGGCGGCCCGGGCGGCGGCCGTCAGGGCCGCCGCGGCGGTCGAACTGATCCACAACTTCACGCTGTTGCACGACGACGTGATGGACCGGGACACCACCCGCCGGCACCGCCCCACCGTCTGGACCGTGTTCGGCGACGCCGACGCGATCCTCGCCGGGGACGCCCTCCAGGCGCAGGCCCTCGGCATGCTCGCAGGGGACCCGCACCCGGCGTCCGCGGCGGCGGTGGCCCGGCTCACGGCCTGTGTGGTGGAGCTCTGCGAGGGCCAGCAGACCGACACGGCCCTGGAGAGACGCGGCCCCGCCGAGGTCACTCTCGACGAGGTGCTCGTCATGGCCGAGGCCAAGACGGGTGCGCTGATCGGATGCGCCTGCGCGGTGGGCGCGCTGTACGCGGGGGCGGCACCGGAGGACGTCGACGCGCTGGACGCCTTCGGCAGGGAGGCCGGGCTCGCCTTCCAGCTCATCGACGACGTCATCGGCATATGGGGCGACCCGGGACACACCGGCAAGCCGGCGGGCGCCGATCTCGCCGCCCGCAAGAAGTCCCTGCCGGTGGTCGCCGCCCTGGCCTCCGGCACCCCGGCCGCCGGGGAACTGGCCGAGCTGTACGCCCGGCCGCCCGTGCCGGAGGACCAGGACGACCTGGACCGCACGGCTCTGGCGGTGGAACGGGCCGGCGGCCGCGCCTGGGCCCAGGACCAGGCGGCCGACCGCATGTCCCGGGCGATGGACGAACTCGCCCGTGCGATCCCGGACCCGGAGTCCGCGGGCGGCCTGCTGTCCCTGGCGGAGTTCGTGACCCGGCGCAGCGTCTAGGCCTGTCCGGCCGGGCAGGCCCCAACGGCACCACCCGGACGTCGTACGGCGTCCCCGCAGACCCCGATGGGTCCCGCGCCTCCCCACGGCGTGCGGGGCCCACCGGCGTTTTCGCCGGTCAGGGCTGCTCCGGCACCACTGTCGCCACGATCCGCTCCACCAGCCCCTCCGGCACGCCCACCCCCGGCAGTACGCCGTCGAGGACCCCGGGCAGGGTGAGGTGCTCCAGGATCAGGCCGAGCATCGCGAGATACAGCACCACGACGGTCTCGTCGCCGCCGGGCAGCCCCGCCTCCCGGTGGAACCCCATGCCCTCCTCCAGGTCGCCGCGCACCGAGGTGGTGAAGGAGGCGCGCAGCTCGGGGCGCCGGGTCGCCTCCAGGCGCATCTCCAGCAGGGCCAGGTGTCCGGCGCGGTCGCGGGTCGCCCGGGCCATCAGGTCGTGCATCAGTGCCGTGACCAGGGAACGGTCCCGGGGCCGCCCCATCAGGGCGACGAGCACCTCGGGATCGGGCGCCAGCCGCACACGCAGCCGGGCGTCGATCTGCCGCAGCAGGTCGTCGCGGCCGGTGAAGTAGTTGGAGGCGGTGCCCGTGGGCACCCGCGCCGCGGTGTCCACCGCCCGGAACGTCAGACCGCGAGCCCCCTCCCGGGCGAGCACCTCGATGCCCGCGTCCACCAGGGCTGCGCGGCGCTCCGGATTACCGGCCATGCGTCTCTCCTCGCGAAAAGGCTTGTCGCCAAGGGCTTGTCACCAAAGGACTTGTCACCAAAGGGCTTGCAACCACTACAGTCGAAGTACTATAACTGGAGTGGTTCGGAGGGCAGCCTACGGAAAGAGACCCACTTGCGAAAGCTCACGTACTTGGTCGCCTGTTCCCTCGACGGCTTCATCGGGGACGAGTCCGGCGACGCCACCGCGATGATGTCCTTCGTCGACGAGGAGTTCCTCGGCTTCCTCGCGGCGGAGTACCCCGAGACCCTGGCCACCCCCGCCCGCCGGGCGCTCGGCCTCGACGACCTGGAGAACAAGCGGTTCGACACCGTCGTCCAGGGCCGGGCCAGCTACGACACGGGGCTGAAGGAGGGGGTCACCAGCCCCTACGCGCATCTGCGCCAGTACGTCGCCTCTCGCACCCTGGCCGAGTCGCCCGACCCGGACGTCGAGATCATCGCGGACGGCCTGCTCGACCGGGTCCGCGCGCTCAAGGCGGAGGACGGCCGGTTCGGCATCTACCTGTGCGGCGGCTCCCGGATCGCGGGTGAGCTGTTCGACGAGATCGACGAGCTCG
The DNA here is from genome assembly GCF_048159505.1 of Streptomyces sp. T028. NCBI lineage: Bacteria > Bacillati > Actinomycetota > Actinomycetes > Kitasatosporales > Streptomycetaceae > Streptomyces > Streptomyces sp. T028. The sequence continues at coordinate 127,784 of NZ_JBLRVZ010000031.1, read as the reverse complement.
TGATCAAGACCTACCCGATCGTCTACGGCACCGGCATGCCCATGTTCGCCACCGCCGTCGACCTCACCCGGTTCACGCTCGAGGAACTGCGCTCGTTCGGCAACGGGGCGGTCGTACGGACGTACAGAAGGGCGCGCTGACGGCCGGCCCGCCCTAGGCTGAGGGCATGGACAGAGAACAGCGTGTCTGTCCCGTCTGCGGGCAGCCCGTACAGTCCGTCGTGCAGCGCTACAAGACCCTGGGCGCATGGGTCCCGCGCTGGGTGCCGGGCCCGTGCCACAACCCGGAGTGCGAGGCACACGTGGAGGAGGGCACCCTCCCGCACCACGAGGAGCGCACCCTTCCGCACGACGAGGATCGTCCCCTCCCGGAGCACGAGGAGGCCACCCCTTCGGAGCACCGGGAAAAGCCCGGTGCCCAGGCCGAGCCGACCGGCTAGCGTGCCCCCATGACCGGACCCCTTCCGTACATCCTCCACATCACCGAACGCGCGCTCTGGGCGGCGGCCCGCGAGCAGGGCTCCTACACGTGGTCCACCCGGGGCCGCACCCTCGCGGAGGAGGGGTTCATCCACTGCTCCACCCGCACCCAGCTCCCCAAGGTCGCCGCCTTCCTCTACGGCTCCTACGACGGCCCCGACGACCTGGTGGTCCTGGTGGTTGACCCGGCCCGGCTGGACGTCCCGCTGAAGTACGAGGCCCCGGAGCCCGGCGGCGAGGAGTTCCCGCACGTGTACGGGCCGATACCGGTGGACGCCGTGGTGGACGTGGAACCCTGGAGCCGCTGAATCAGGCGGACGGCTGAGCCGGCAGTCCGCCCGTCTCCGGGTCGCGGCCCGTCAGGCAGTACAGGGCGCCCGCCGGGTCGCGCATCACCGTCCAGTGGGCGGCGGGAGCGACGAGAACAGCCCCGAGTCGCTCGTGCCGGGCGCGCACCGCGTCGATGCCGGTGCCACAGGCCAGGTCGAGATGGGCGGAGACGGGCCGTTCCTCGCCCAGCCGCTGGAGCAGGATCCGCACCGGCAGCCCCGCCGGCGGCGCGACCACATGGAACTCCGGCAGGGACCCCGGCCGCGACGACCAGCCGGGCAGCAGCGCGCTCCAGAACGCGACCTCGGCGTCGTACACGGACGGCGGGACGTCGACGCACACCTGGTCCAGCCGGCTGCCCCCGACGACGGGCGGCCGCACCGACTCCCCCTGCCACGGCACCGCGCAGAACAACTGCCCCGCGGGGGAACGCAGTACGGTCCACCCGTCGTGCGCGGCGGCCGTCTCCGCACCCAGTTCCCGCGCCGCCCCGGCGAAGGCGGGCACGTCCTCCACGGCGAAGTCGAGATGCGCGCCGCCGTCCCCGTCCGCGACGGCCTGGACCTTCACACAGGCGTCGGCCCCGCCACCCGGCAGCAGGGTGCCGAACTCGTCCTGCTCGCCGCGGAGTCCGGACAACGAGGTGTCCGTGACGGCGGTCCAGAAGTCGCACGCCGCACGGAACCGCTCGGCAGGCCGGTCTACGAAGGCGTACGTCCAACGGACCGGGGCCGGGACGGGGGTGCGGGAGTTCATGGGGTGATCGTAGTGACGCCCTTGCAACGGGACGGCGAAGGAGCGGTCGCAGGGCGGTCGCGGGGCGGTCGCGCCTGAGTACGCGTACTCAAGCCGGGTGCGTCGCTCGCCCCTGACGCACCCGGCGCGGCTTCCCGACGATGGGAGTCTCCCGCATCGAAAGAGGTAGCCATGGGCCGTGACCCGCTGCAGCTGCGCTCCGCCACCGAGGAGGACCTGGACTGGATCCACGAACTGCGGCACCGCGTCTACGCACAGGAGCTCTGCCAGCACGCCCCGGATCCGGCCGGGCGGCTCCGGGACGGGCTCGACGGCGACAACGTCTACCTGGTCGCGGCGCGCGGAGCCGCCCGGATCGGGTTCGTCAGCCTGACCCCGCCCTGGGCGGGCCGGTACGGGCTGGACAAGTACCTGACCCGCGCCGAGCTGCCGCTGCTCGACGACGACCCGTTCGAGGTGCGCATCCTCACCGTCGAACCCCGCTGGCGGGCCACCGCGGCGGCGCCCCTGCTGATGTGGGCGGCGCTGCGCTGGACCGCCGCCCGCGGCGGCCGCCGGGTGGTCGCGATGGGGCGCACCGAGCTGCTCGACCTGTACCGGGCCGTCGGCCTGCGCCCGGTCGGCCGTACGATCCACAGCGGCGCGGTGACGTTCGAGGTGCTGACCGGTGGAGTGACCGAGCTGACGAGGCTCGTGACGGACCGGTACGGCCGTGCGCTGGACCGCCTGCGGGCCACCGTGGACTGGCGGCTGGACATGCCGTTCGCGCCCCGGCCGGACGGCTGCGAGCACGGCGGCGCCTCCTTCGCCGCCGTCGGCACGGACTTCCGTACCCTGCACCGGCGCCACGACATCGTCATGGCCGACGTCCTGGACGCCTGGTTCCCGCCCGCCCCCGGGGTACGGAAGGTGCTCGCGGAGGACCCGGCCTGGGTCGCCCGCACCTCCCCGCCGGCCGGCGCCGAGGGCCTGCTGGCGGAGATCGCCACGGCCCGCGCGCTGCCGACGGAGACACTCGCGGTCGGCGCGGGCTCCTCCGACCTGATCTTCCGGGCGTTCGGCCACTGGCTGACCCCGCAGAGCCGGGTCCTGCTGACCGACCCCTGCTACGGCGAGTACGCCCATGTCACCGAGCGGGTGATCGGCTGCCGGGTGGACCGGCTGCCGCTGCGCCGCGAGGACGGCCGGCGCATCGACCCGGACCGGCTGACCGCCGCCGTCGCCTCCGGCCGCTACGACCTCGTGGTCCTCGTCAACCCCAACAACCCCACCGGGCGCCACGCCCCGGCTGCCACACTGCGCTCGGTGATCGCCGCCGCCCCGGCCCGCACCCGCTGGTGGATCGACGAGGCGTACCTCGGCTACGTCGGCCAGGCCGAGTCGCTCGCCGACCTCGCCGCGACGGACCCGAGGGTCGTGGTGTGCACCTCCCTGTCCAAGATGTACGCGCTGTCCGGCCTGCGGGCCGCCTACCTGGTGGCCGAACCGGCCACCGCGGCGGAACTGCGCCGCCGGACCCCGCCCTGGCCGGTCGGCCTGCCCGCCCAGCTGGCCGCCGTCGCGGCCCTGCGCGACCCGGCCTACTACGCCGACCGTTGGCAACGCACCCACGCCCTGCGCGGCCGGCTGGCCGCCGACCTGGCCGCGCTGGACGAGACCCTGACGGTCGAGGAGGCCGTGGCGAACTTCCTCACCGTCACACTCCCGCCGGACGGGCCGAGCGCGGCGCGTCTCGTGACCGACTGCCGTCGCCGCGACGTGTACCTGCGCGATCTGTCGCCGCTGTCGGCGCGCTACGAGGGCCGCACCGTGCGGATCGCGGTGCGGGACACCGAGGAGAACGCGCGGATCGTGACCGCGGTCCGGGCCGCGCTGCGACCGGCTTCCGTACGGCTCGCAGTCGGCCCCGCCCGATGACCACGGTGGCCTCGCTGGCGCCCTGGCTGGGCGGGGCGCTGGCGCTGGGCGGGGTCGCCGTCGCGGTGTCCCGACGGCGTGAGCTGATGGTCCGCTGGTGCGCCTGGGCGGTCGGTGTACCGCTCGTCACCGGGGCGTTCTGGCTGGGCCGCCCCGGTGCCGCGGCCGTCGCCGTCGTCGTCGGGGTGATCACGGTACTGGAGTACGGCGGGCTGCTGCGGCTGGGCCCGGTGGACCGGGCGGTGCTGGCCGCGGCGGTGACCGGGGTGGTGCTGGCGGCCTGGCTGGCGCCCGGACAACTGCCGCGGGTCGTCGCGATCGGGGCGCTCGCGGTGGCCGCGGTGCCGCTGCTGGCCGGTGACGCGGACCAGGGTCTGCACCGGCTCGGCGCCGGTCTGCTCGGGCTGGCCTGGCTCGGTGTCCTGGCGGCGCTGGTGCCCCTGGGAGCGAGTGCTCTGGCGTTGTTCGTGGCGGTCTCGGTCGCCGACATCACGGCGTACTTCACCGGCCGCCGGCTCGGCGGGCCCCGGCTGTCTCCCCTGTCACCGGCCAAGCGGTGGAGCGGCACGCTGGCCGGGGCGGCGACGGGCCTCGGCACACTCGCCGTCCTCTCGGTGCTGAGCTGGCCGACGGCGCTCGCGGTCACGGTCGGCGGACCGGCCGGCGACCTCCTCGAATCCATGGTCAAGCGAGGCGCACAGGCGAAGGACGCGGGCCGCTGGCTCCCCGGCTCCGGCGGCCTGCTCGACCGGATCGACTCCCTGCTGATCGCCCTGGCGGTCCTGCTCGTGCTGACCTGAACGCACGCGAACAGCACCGCACCCGGACGTGGCTCGTGGGCCGTTCAGCCCGGGGCACTCAGCGGCCGATGTCGTCCAGCTCGGTCAAGTCCTGATACGAGAGGGAGAGCCCCGCGCCGGTGATGTTCTCGCGCAGGTGTGCAGACGATGACGTGCCGGGGATGAGCAGGATGTTCGGTGATCGCTGCAGCAGCCAGGCCAGTGCGACGGACATCTGTGTCGCGTTCAATCGAGCGGCGACGGCCGAGAGCGCCGAGGACTGCAGTGGGGTGAAGCCCCCGAGGGGGAAGAAGGGCACGTACGCGACGCCGTCGGCGGCGAGCCGGTCGATGAGCTTGTCGTCGTGGCGGTGGGCGAGGTTGTACATGTTCTGCACGCACACGATCGGCGCGATGCTCTGTGCCTCGGAGACCTGCTCCTCGGTGGCGTTGCTGACCCCGAGGTGGCGGATCAGGCCCTGCTGCTGGAGTTCGACGAGCGTCTCGAACGCCTCGGCGAGCGAGCCGGGTTGGGGACCTTCGGCGTTGCCGATTCGGAGGTTGACCAGGTCGAGTACGTCGAGCCCGAGGGACTTGAGGTTCTCGTGGACCTGGCTGCGCAGATCTTCGGGCCGCCGGGCCGTGGGCCAGCCACCCTGTGCGTCGCGGGTCGCGCCCACCTTGGTCACGACGTGGAGCGACTCGGGATAGGGGTGCAGTGCCTCGCGGATCAACTCGTTGGTGACCCGCGGCCCGTAGGCGTCGCTGGTGTCGATGTGGGTGATTCCGAGGTCGACAGCCTCACGCAGAAGAGCCAGGGCACCCTCGCGATCGGCCGGCGGCCCCATGACCCACGGGCCGGCCAGCCGCATGGCACCGTAGCCGAACCGGGTGACGCTGAGGTCACCCAGAGTCCAGGTACCGCCGGGAAGAGAGAGGAATGGTGTGCTCATCGTGTGGCCTTTCGTCGTGCACGTGGGGGGTGGCGCCTGCTGCCTCCCTGCATCAGCATTGGAGAGGAACTTCCTGTCGGGAAGTAGGCACTTGGGAGTGCGTAACCCACCCATGGGTGAGAGGTGCGATCAGTGACGACGACGGCGGCGGCGCAGAAGAGGGCTCAGGCCAAAGCGGAGTACAACGCGTTCCTGGCAGCATGCCCCAGCCGACAGCTGCTCGACCGAATATCGGATAAATGGGTCGTCCTGGTCCTGTGCGCGCTGGGCGGCGACAACGACCCTGGACCCCCCGGTGCATCACACGCAGACGCACCGAAGGCGATGCGCTTCTCCGAGATCTCTCGTCTTCTGGCCGGGGTCAGCCAGAAGATGCTGACCCAGACGCTACGGTCGCTGGAGCGCGATGGTCTGCTCACCCGTACCGTGACGCCAACCGTCCCGGTCACCGTCTCCTACCAACTGACCGACCTCGGCCTCTCGCTCCACCACATGACGCGCGGGCTCAGAAACTGGGCCCAGACACACATGGACCAGGTCCTCGCAAACCGCGAGAACTACGACGCCCGCACCTCCTGACGACTCATGTCCAGCCCAAGTGGGGAAGGGGCTGGTGATCGCGTCCGGGGGAGACTGCCTGGGCGGCATGCTCGTCTGCCGCCGGTGAGCGCCGGCTCAGTCAGCGGTGGACAAGACCGCACCCGGACCGTCAAGCGCGCCGTGATCGGCGGCCTGCGGGCCGGGTGCGGGTGGGTGGGAAAAGAAGGTGATCGAAGATCAGGCCTTCTTGGTCTCCCAGAAGATCTTGTCGATCTCGGCGATCAGCTCGAGGGCCTTCTCGCCGGTCTTCGGGTCGGTCGACGCCTTGGCGGCCGACAGGGCCTTCAGGGTGTCGTTGACCAGCACGTGCAGCTGGGGGTACTTCTCGAAGTGCGGGGGCTTGAAGTAGTCGCTCCACAGCACGGAGACGTGGTGCTTCGCGAGCTCGGCACGCTGCTCCTTGATGACGGTGGCGCGCGCCTGGAAGTGCGGGTCGTCGTTGGCGGCCATCTTCTCCTGCACGGCCTTCACCGACTCCGCCTCGATGCGGGCCTGGGCCGGGTCGTACACACCGCAGGGCAGGTCGCAGTGCGCGCTGACCTTGACCTTGGGGGCAAACAGGCGGGAAAGCATGGAGCATTCCTTCCTCGTGATCGTCTTCTCAGGTGGGACATTACTCCCTGCAAGACCGGTTTTCGCGGGTGCCCCCATGGGCTTAGGACAAAAGTCCGGGGTGAAACTGAGACTGGTGGAGGAACGGACCGGGGAGGTGCCGGGGATGCCGGAACTGTCGCAGGAGACCGAGCGGGGGAGGGCCGTCGCGCCCTTCGGGCTGGCCGAGGTGACCGGGCCGTCCATGGTGCCCACGCTGTACCACGGGGATCAGCTGGTGGTGCAGTACGGGGCGCGGGTGAAGGCCGGTGACGTCGTCGTGCTGCGGCATCCCTTCCAGCAGGACCTGCTCGTCGTGAAGCGGGCCGTCGAGCGGCGGGACGGGGGGTGGTGGGTGCTCGGGGACAACGCGTACGCCGGCGGGGACAGCACCGACTACGGGACCGTGCCCGACGAGCTGATCCTGGGCAAGGTGCGGCTGCGGTACCGGCCGCTGAAGCCGGATCAGCGCTCGCCGCTGGCGGTGGTGCGCTGGGCGCTGTCGGCGGCGAGGCCGGTGCTGGCGGTCCGGTCGGCCTCCAGGCGTTTGCGGGCGCGGTAGGCGGCCACGTTGGCGCGGGTCGCGCAGCGGTCGGAGCAGTAGCGCCGGGAGCGGTTCGTGGACGTGTCGAGGTAGGCGTTGCGGCACGGGGTGGCCTCGCACAGGCCGAGGCGGTCGACGCCGTACTCGGTGAGGTGGAAGGCCAGGCCCATCGCGGCGATGGCCGCGTAGCCCGCCGTCGCGTTCGAGGGGTGGTCGGCGAGGTGCATGTGCCACAGCGGGCGGCCGTCGTCGTCGCGGTGGTCGTGGCCGGAGATCTGCGGGCTCACCGGGAACTCCAGGAGGAGCGAGTTCAGCAGGTCGACGGCGAGGGTCTCGTCGCCGTGGTCGGCCGCCTCGAACACCGCGCGCAGCCGTCCCCGGACCGAGCGGAAACGGGTGACGTCCGCGTCGGTGGCACGGCGGGCGGCCGACTGGTTGCCGCCGAAGAGATCACGGACGGCCTCGACCGAGGTCAGTGAGTCCTTGCCCCGGGCCGGTTCCTCGCTGTTGACGAGGCGCACGGCGTAGTCCGAGTAATAGGCCAGTTCCACTTGTAGTCCTTACGGATGGGCTCTATGGTCGTGAGTGCGGTCGGGTAACGACTGATCGTGTATTCAGGGTATTACGCGACGGGTGACTAGGGGGCTTCCATGACCACCACCGGTACCGGAACCGACTGGCAGGCCTGGCAGGAGAGCTGGGACCGGCAGCAGGAGTGGTACATGCCGGATCGCGAGGAACGGTTCCGGGTCATGCTCGACATGGTCGAGGCGGTCGTCGGGCCACGGCCCCGGGTCCTCGACCTCGCCTGCGGCACCGGCACCATCACCGCCCGGCTGCTGGCTCGCCTCCCCGGCGCCACCAGCACCGGCGTCGACCTCGACCCGGCCCTCCTCGCCATCGCCGAGGGCACCTTCGCCGGGGACGACCGGGTCACCCTCGTGACCGCCGACCTCAAGGACCCGGACTGGCCGTCCCGGCTGCCGTACGACTCGTACGACGCCGTCCTGACCGCCACGGCCCTCCACTGGCTGCACAGCGAACCCCTCGCGGCCCTCTACGGCGGGATCGCGGAGCTCGTCCGCGACGGCGGTGTCTTCATGAACGCGGACCACATGATCGACGACACGACGCCCCGGATCAACGCGGCGGAGCGCGCGCTGCGGCTCGCCCGCATGGAACAGGCCAAGAACGGCGGCATCCTCGACTGGGCCGAGTGGTGGCAGCTCGCCGCCCAGGACCCGGTCCTGGCCGGACCCACCGCCCGCCGCTTCGAGATCTACGGCGAGCACGCGGACGGCGACATGCCGTCGGCGGCATGGCACGCGCGCGTGCTGAAGGAGAAGGGCTTCGGCGAGGCCCGGCCGGTGTGGGCCTCCCCTGCGGACACGCTGCTGCTCGCCCTCAAGTAGCGGGCCCGAACACGGATGCGGGCCAGGAGGCGGTGCGAGAAGTTCGTACCGCCTCTTCCGCGTCCTGACGGCCCTCCCGCCGCACTGGAAGGGGTGAGACGGTCCGGGACGGACGGCGGGCCGGGAGAGGGGGAGGGATGAAGCGGGGCGCGGAAGCTGCTCTGCACGCCTTCGTCGCAGGCAGGCGTACGGCACTGTTCCGCAGCGCCTATCTGCTGTGCGGCAACCGGGACGAGGCCGAGGACCTCGTCCAGACCACGCTGGTCAAGGTCGTCCTCGGCGCCCGCAGACACGGGCGGCTGGACAACCTCGAGGCCTATGCGCGCAGGACGCTGATCAACACGTTCGTCGCCGGGCGCCGCCGGTTCTGGCGGCGCGAGCACGCGTACGGCGAACTGCCCGATGTGCCGGGTCGGCCGGCGGACAGCGACACCGGGTTGATGGTCCGGGCCGCCCTCGCGCAGCTGACGCCCAAGCAGCGGGCGGTGCTGGTGCTGCGCTACTGGGAGGACCTCAGCGTCGCCGCCGTCGCCGAGCTGCTCGGGATGCGCGAGAGCACGGTCAAGAGCCACACGGCGAGGGGACTCGCGGCGCTGAAGGCCGCGGTGCGGGAGGAACACGTATGAATGACACGGACGTTCGAGAACTGCTGAGCCGGGCCGTCGACACGGTGACGGTGCCCGCGGGCGGGGGCGGCGAGCCGGTCTTCGCCCGGGCAGCGGCCGTACGGCGCAGGCGGCGGGCGGTGGTCACCGGCGCGGTGGCCGCGGTGGCCGTCGTGGGAGTGGTCACCGGGGCCGGGCTGTTGCCCGGGGAGAGGGCCGCGGCGCCGGCCGTCGGTGCGGCCACCGACTTGGAGAAGCTGCTGCCGGACGGGATCGGGACCGTGCGGGAGGTGTCGCTGGGGCGGCTGCTCCGGGGCGCGGACGTACCGCTCGCCGGAAAGAACGTCGGGCCCTACGACGGGGAGTACTCCGTCGCGCGGAAGACGAGCGTCGGGTACATCACCGTCCATGTGGACAAGGGCGTGACGAGGCCGGACACGACCTGTCGGCCGACCCGTGACGAGCCGAGCAAGCGGGACTGCTCCACGGAGAAGCTGCCCGGCGGCGGTCTGTTGGTCAGCTACTGGACGGCGCCCCTGGAGATGGTTTTCCGCCCGGCCGACGGCGGACCCTGGAAGAACGGGGCCCACGTCGAGTTCGCCGCCGGGCTCACGGCTCGCCTCGTCCTGCCGGACGCGACGGTGCTCACCATCCGTGACTCGGCCGGCTTCAGCGGCGACCGGGCGCAGGGCGCACCGCTGAACGGCTTCCCGCTCACGCGGGCGCAGCTGCGGGAACTGGTGACGGACCCCGCCCTGCTGCCGTAGGACTGCGGGGACGACGGGGGAGGGGTGGTACGGGATCCCGTACCACCCCTCCTTTGTGCGCTGTGCGCCGTACGCCTCGCTAGAGCACCTTGGACAGGAACGCCTGGGTCCGTTCGTGTTGCGGGTTGGTCAGGACCTCGCGTGGGTTGCCGGACTCGACGACCACGCCTCCGTCCATGAAGACCAGGCTGTCGCCGACCTCGCGGGCGAAGCCCATCTCGTGGGTGACGACCACCATCGTCATACCGGACTCGGCCAGGTCGCGCATGACGTCGAGGACGTCACCGACCAGCTCCGGGTCCAGGGCCGAGGTCGGCTCGTCGAACAGCATCAGCTTCGGGTCCATGGCGAGGGCCCGCGCGATGGCCACGCGCTGCTGCTGGCCGCCGGAGAGCTGCGACGGGTAGCTCCCGGCCTTGTCGGCCAGGCCGACGCGGTCCAGGAGCTGCCGCGCACGGTCCCTGGCCTCCGCCTTGTTCGTGCCCTTGACCTGGATCGGCGCCTCGATGACGTTGTCCAGCGCCGTCATGTGCGGGAACAGGTTGAACCGCTGGAACACCATGCCGATGTCCCGGCGCTGCAGCGCGACCTCGCTGTCCTTGAGCTCGTACAGCTTGTCGCCCTTCTGGCGGTAGCCCACCAGGTTCCCGTCGACGTACAGCCGCCCGGCGTTGATCTTCTCCAGGTGGTTGATGCACCGCAGGAAGGTGCTCTTGCCGGAGCCGGACGGGCCGATGAGGCAGAACACCTCGCCGTTCCTGACCTCCAGGTCGATGCCCTTGAGCACCTCGACCATGCCGAAGGACTTGTGGACGCCCTCGGCCTTCACCATCGCGGTCATGACGTGCTCCTATCGCGGCCGAGCGTAAGCAGGTTCGCCTTGACCTTCTGGAAGACCGTGGGCGGGAGGCTGCGGCTCGAACCGCGTGCGTAGTAACGCTCCAGGTAGTACTGGAAGACGCTGAAGATGCTGGTCATGACCAGGTACCAGATGGACGCGACGAACAGCAGCTCCATCACGGCGAACGACGAGGAGCCGATCACCGAGGTCGAACGCAGCAGCTCGTTGTACGTCACCACGTACACCAGCGACGAGGTCTTCAGCATGTTGATGAACTCGTTGCCGGTCGGCGGCACGATCACCCGCATCGCCTGCGGGATCACGATCCGGCGCAGCGTCTTGCCGTGGCTCATGCCCAGCGCGTGGGCCGCCTCGGTCTGCCCCTCGTCCACGGCCAGCAGACCGGCACGGCAGATTTCGGCCATGTACGCGGCCTCGTTCAGACCGAGGCCGAGCAGGGCGCACATGAACGGCGTCATGACGTCCGTCATCTCGTCCTTGTAGATCGGACCGAGGTTCAGGACGGGGAAGATCAGCGCCAGGTTGAACCACATCAGCAGCTGGACGTAGACCGGGGTGCCGCGGAAGAACCAGATGTACAGCCAGGCGACGGTGCTGGTCACCGGGTTCTTCGACAGCCGCATCACGGCCAGCACGATGCCCAGGACCACACCGAGCACCATCGCCAGGACGCTGATCAGCAGGGTGCGCCCGGCACCGGCGACGACCGTCGAGTCGAAGATCTTGTCGCCGACCGTCGACCACTGGATGTCGCCGTTGGCGAACGCGTTGATCAGCAGCGCGAGCAGCGCGACGACGACGACACCGCTGACCCAGCGGCCCCAGTGGCGCACCGGGATGGCCTTGATGGCCTCCGGCGGGCCCGCGTACGCGGAGTCCTTGGAGACCGGAGGCGTGTCTTCCGGAGGTGCGCCCGCGGGGGTCTTGTCGAGCTTGTCAGTCATGGGGACTGCCCTTCGAAGGCTTCGAGACGTGCGGGTGGATCACTTGCCGCCGTTGATCGCGGCCTGCTTGATCGCACCGCTCTCGGCGCCCCACTTCTCCAGCGCCTTCTGGTACGAACCGTCCTCGATGATCGCGTCGACGGCCTCCTTCAGGGCGTCGCGCAGCTGGGTGTTGTCCTTGGCGACGACGATGCCGAACGGGGCGGCCTCGTACTGCTCGTCCAGGACCTCGAACGTGTTGCCGCCGCCGGCCTTCTCGGCCATGTCCACGGCGACCGGGTAGTCGTTGACGCCGGCCACGGCACCGCCGGACTTCACGCGGGTCTGGGCCTCGGTGTCGTTCTCGAAGGACTCGATCTTCAGGGCCTTCTTGCCGTCGCCCGTGCAAGTCTTGGACTGCGCCTGCAGGGCCTCCTCGTAGGTGGTGCCCCGCTGCACCGCGACGGTCTGGCCGCAGAGGTCAGCCATGCCCGTGATGCCCTTGGGGTTGCCCTTCTGCACGTAGATGGCCGTGCCGGCGGTGAAGTAGTCGACGAAGTCCACGCCCTCGCCGAGCTTCTTGCCGCTGTCGTCCAGGCCCTCCTGGCGCTGCTTGTTGTCCGTGATCGACGACATCGCGATGTCGTAGCGGCCGGAGTTGACAGCGGTGATCAGGGTGTCGAAGCCACCCGAGGTGAACTTGAACTCGACGCCGAGCTGCTTGCCGAGCGCGGCCGCGATGTCGGGGTCGACACCGACGATCTTGCCGCCCTCGACGGACTCCATGGGGGCGTACTCGGCGTTCGTGCCGACCTGGATGACGCCGCTCTTCTGGATGTCGGCGGGCAGCTTCGAGAACAGGGGGGCCGTGGAGGCGCCGCTCGAGGACTCGGAGGAGCTGCCGCCGCTGTCGTTGGTCTGGTCGCCGCAGGCGGAGAGCAGCAAGGCGCCCGCGACCGCGAGAGATCCGACCGCTGCCAGGCGGGTGCGCGCGGCGGTCGTGCGTCGGGTGGTGCGTGCGGTCATTTTGGGTTCCTCCGGCGGATGGATGGAGATGCCGATGGGTCGACACGCGTCGACTTGTGTCGACATATGTCGATGGGTCGACGAGAACACACACCTTTGGGTGTCGCGACCTCGTGTGATTACGGCATCTTGCCATTCGGACTACGCCATTCAGGGGACCAGCCATGTCAAAATCGGATAACGGGCGACCCCCGAGCCGCACAGTCCGGTCCACCACGGCCGGGCGACGCCGGACCATCTGCGGGAATCCGCCCCCTCGGCCGGAGGATCTCCGGTTCATCTCACGATGTGATCGTCGACCGTGCGAACCGCCCGTTCAGCCGAGTCCGTGTCAAGGGTTCACGTCAAGGGTTCACCAGGCCTTGGCCGGTCTTCGCGCATGAGTCATCTCACTCGTGATCACCTCTGTCGTGGAGTCCACGGCAGCCAGGGGCCGCAGCTGTCGGGGGTCCACAGCTGTTGAGGGTCCACAGTCCGAGGAATGTGACCTTGCACGGATTGGACTCGTCGGCTGTGGTCTCCGTCCGGTATGAAGGTTCTTTACACCCCTCATCCGGGGCTCAGGGCGCGTGTGCGGCGCGCCCGACGCGCAGGCGCCCGTACGCACCACCTCAAGGGGCCTGTGCGATGCCCGCCCACTCCTCACCCGGAGTGGCCACCCTCAAACCAAGAACAGCTAAGGGGTACATCGAAGTGGCAGCGGAGATCGTCAATCCTCGCAGCGAGAGCGCGGACCATACGGGCCAGGAGGGCGGTGCGGAACCCCTCGATTCGTTCGATCCGGCGTTCGCACTGCACCGCGGCGGAAAGATGGCCGTGCAGGCCACCGTCCCGGTCCGCGACAAGGACGACCTGTCCCTCGCCTACACGCCCGGCGTCGCACGCGTGTGCACCGCGATCGCGGAACAGCCGGAGCTGGTGAACGACTACACGTGGAAGTCCTCCGTCGTCGCCGTCGTCACCGACGGCACGGCCGTCCTCGGCCTCGGGGACATCGGGCCGGAGGCCTCCCTCCCGGTCATGGAGGGCAAGGCCATCCTGTTCAAGCAGTTCGGCGGGGTCGACGCGGTTCCGATCGCGCTGGCCTGCACCGGCGTGGACGAGATCGTCGAGACGGTGGTGCGCCTCGCTCCCTCGTTCGGCGGTGTGAACCTGGAGGACATCTCGGCGCCCCGGTGCTTCGAGATCGAGCGCCGGCTCCAGGAGGCGCTCGACATCCCGGTCTTCCACGACGACCAGCACGGTACGGCGGTCGTGACGCTGGCGGCGCTGCGGAACGCGGCACGGCTGAGCGGGCGGGAGATCGGCGACCTGCGGGCCGTCATCTCGGGCGCCGGCGCGGCCGGGGTCGCCATCGCGAAGATGCTGGTCGGGGCCGGTATCGGGGATGTGGCGCTCACCGACCGCAAGGGCATCGTCTCGGCGGACCGTACGGACCTCACCGACGTCAAGCGCGAGGTCGCCGGGTTCACCAACAAGGCGGGGCTGAGCGGCACGCTGGAGGACGCGCTGGCGGGCGCGGACGTGTTCATCGGCGTCTCCGGCGGTACGGTCCCGGAGGCGGCGGTGGCCTCCATGGCGAAGGGCGCGTTCGTCTTCGCCATGGCCAACCCGACCCCCGAGGTGCACCCCGAGGTCGCCCACAAGTACGCGGCGGTCGTCGCGACCGGGCGGTCGGACTACCCGAACCAGATCAACAACGTGCTCGCGTTCCCCGGGATCTTCGCGGGGGCGCTGCAGGTGCGGGCGTCCCGGATCACCGAGGGAATGAAGATCGCGGCGGCCGAGGCGCTGGCCGGGGTCGTCGGTGACGATCTCGCGGCGGACTATGTCATTCCGTCGCCGTTCGACGAGCGGGTCGCTCCCGCGGTGACGGCGGCGGTCGCCGCCGCTGCTCGGGCCGAGGGCGTTGCCCGACGCTGACGCGCACCTGAATGGCCCCGTCCGCCAGGGCGGGGCCATTTCTTTGCCCACCCGCCCGGCCCGATCGGGTGATGACGAGGTGGACGTCGCCACGGGTGGGCTCGGGCCGTCGGCGGGTGCGGGTGGGGGTGGCTGGTCGCGCCCACGCGGCGGAGCCGCATATCGATACGGCCCCGCGCCCCTGGGTGGGGCCGCTCCCGTTCGCCGGCTGGTTGCGCAAGAGGGCATGTCTCACAGTGGCCCCCGGTTTCGCGCGTCCCTCCCGGCGCCTATCGTCAGGTGCATGTTCGCCGTCTACGCCGCCCGAATCGACCGCGACCAGCCGCTTTCCGGACTGGAGTTGGGGGAGCGACCCGTCCCCGAGGCCCGGCCCGGCTGGAGTACCGTCACCGTGCGGGCCGCCTCCCTCAACCATCACGATCTCTGGTCCCTGCGCGGCGTCGGCCTCGCGGAGGACAAGCTGCCGATGATCCTCGGCTGCGACGCCGCCGGTGTCGACGCGGACGGCAACGAGGTCGTCCTGCACTCCGTCATCGGCCAGACCGGGCACGGGGTCGGCCCGAAGGAGCCCCGCTCCATCCTCACCGAGCACTACCAGGGCACCTTCGCCGAGCAGGTCGCCGTGCCGACCTGGAACATCCTGCCCAAGCCGAAGGAACTGTCCTTCGCGGAGGCCGCCTGTCTGCCGACGGCCTGGCTGACGGCGTACCGCATGCTCTTCACCAACGCGGGTGTCCGGCCGGGTGACTCGGTCCTGGTCCAGGGGGCCGGCGGGGGTGTCGCCACCGCCGCGATCGTCCTCGGCAAGGCCGCCGGGCTGAAGGTGTTCGCGACCAGCCGCGACGAGGCCAAGCGCAAGCGGGCGCTGGAGCTCGGCGCGGTCGAGGCGGTGGAGCCGGGTGCGCGGCTGCCGCAGCGCGTGGACGCCGTCATCGAGACGGTCGGCGCGGCCACCTGGTCCCACTCGGTGAAGTCCCTGAAGCCCGGCGGCACCCTCGTCATCTCCGGTGCCACGAGCGGCGACCGGCCCTCGCACGCCGAGCTCACCCGGATCTTCTTCCTGGAACTGAAGGTCGTCGGCTCCACCATGGGGACCAAGGAGGAGCTGGAGGACCTGCTCTCCTTCTGCGCCGTCACCGGGGTCCGCCCTGTCATCGACGAGATCCTTCCTCTCGACCGGGCCCGTGAGGGCTTCGAACGCCTCGCGTCCGGCGACCAGTTCGGCAAGATCGTGCTCACCAACGGCTGAGCCGCCGGTGGCCGGTGCTGCCGATGCCTCCGAAGGCGGGTCCGGGAATCCGGGCCCGCCTTTCGCGTCCCCAGGTTGTCAACTTCAGTTGACGAGGGGCGAGGTGTCAACCTACATTGACAGCATGACCGAAGCAACGGATCTCGCCGAGCGTGCCGGCGACCGCGATCCACGGGTCGGACTGCGTGCCGTCGCCGCGCTGCGCAGGCTGCTGGAGCAGCTGGAGGCGGTGCAGGTGCGCAGTGCGCGCAACCATGGCTGGTCGTGGCAGGAGATCGCCGCGGAGCTCGGAGTCAGCAGGCAGGCCGTGCACAAGAAGTACGGGAGGCAATGATGTTCGAACGGTTCACGAAGGACGCCCGTGACGTCGTGCGCGGTGCCGTCGAGCACTGCGAGGGGGTGGGGATGCGGACCGTCGGGACCGAGCATCTGCTGCTCGCCCTGCTGGACCGGAAGGGCAGCCGAGGCTCCTTCGCGCTGGCCGCCCTCAGGCTCGCCGACCGCAAGGACTCGGTGCGGGCGGCGCTGGAGGAGACGCGCCGGCGCGCGGGTCTCTCCCGCGCCGAGACCGACGCCCTCGCCGGACTGGGCATCGACGTCACGGAGATCGTCGCCCGGGTGGAGGAGGTGCACGGCGTCGGCGCGATGTCCCCGGACACCGTGCCCACCGGGGCGGACGCCGAGCCGGGTGGGCCGGGAGCCGGAAGCGGTGGGGCAAGGGACACCGGGCGATGGACGGGGCGCCCGGGCTTCGGCCGGGATGCCAAGCGGATCCTGGAACAGTCCCTGCGCATGGCACTGGCCCACCGCGACCGACGCATCGGCGACGAACACATCCTCCTCGCCCTCACCACCCACCCCGGCCCCGCGGCCGAGGCCCTCGCCGACCACGGGGTGACCCATACGGCCCTGATCCGGGTGCTCTACGGCGGGGGAGCGGGAGAGGGGGCGGGGACGGCCAAGGCGGGCTGACGGCCCTTCCGCCAGGTCCCCCAGCCGGGCCCGGCCCTTTCACCGCCCTGCCGGCCCGCTCACCGCTCACCCCAGGCCGACGGCCCCGGTCGACCGACTCGCCGGCGCCCGCGCCCTGCCGGCGGCCCCCGGCTGTCCGCGGGCCTGCCAGGGAGCCCCTCAGCTCTTCGGCGCCCGCAGTATCGCCCCGATGTGCGCCGCCGCCGCCGACAAGTGGTGGCGGGTGTCGCGGAGTTGGTCGGGGGTGACGCCGTGGTCGCGGGCCGCGTCGCGGATGTCGTCGCGGAAGCGGTCGAGCAGGCGGTCCAGATCGCGGGCCGGGTCGCCGCTGGAGTCCTCATGGGCCCAGGACGGTTCGTACTCGGCGGGGAAGTCCTCCGGGGTGTGGGAGTAGGACGGGGCCGCGCCTGCGGAGGTGCGGCCGAAGCCCAGGTCCTTGCCGAACTCCTTTCCGAAGTCCTTGCCGAACTCGCCGAACTCCCTGGCCAGTTCCGTCAGGCCCTCGCGGACGCCCGTCGGCCAGTCGCCGCGCGCGAAGTGGTCCTGGACCTGCTCCTGGACGCGGCGTGCGATGCGCTGCATCTCCTCCTGGGCCTGGGCCCGGGCATGGTCCTGGGCCTCCTTGGCCTGGCGGCGGGCGCGCTGGGCCTCCTCACGGGCCCTGCGGCTCTCGTCCTTGGCCCGGCGGGCCTGTTCCTTCCACTCCTGCTTGACCCGGCGCATCTCCTCCTTGGCGGCCCGCCAGGACTCCTTGTCGCCGTACTCGCCCTGGTCGGGGGGGACGGCACCCGCTCGGCCGTCACGCCGGGCCTCGGTGGCCGCCGCCCGCATCTCACGCCGTAGATCGCCCGCCGCGCCCCGCACATCGGCCCGGATCTCGGCGGCCAGCTCCGCGACGGACTCGCGGATCTCCAACTCCAGGTCGGCCAGTTCACCGCTGCGGTCGGCCAGTTCGGCCCGGCCCGCGTCGGTGATCGCGTACACCTTGCGACCGCCCTCGGTGGTGTGGGTGACCAGGCCCTCGGCCTCCAGCTTGGCCAGCCGGGGGTAGACCGTGCCCGCCGACGGCGCGTACAGCCCCTGGAAACGCTCCTCCAGGAGGCGGATCACCTCATAGCCGTGGCGCGGGGCCTCGTCCAGCAGCTTGAGCAGGTAGAGACGGAGACGGCCGTGGGCGAAGACGGGAGGCATGTCAGAGCACCTTCTTGTCGGTCGTGCTGTCGGCCGGGCCGGCGGAGGGAGACCCGCCGCCCGGGCCGGAAACGGCATTGTCCCCCGCGCCGGAGCCGGTACCGGACCATCCCCCGGCCTCCCCGGCCTCCCCGGCATCTCCGGTCTCCCCGGCCTCCGCGGGCGGGCGCCGCAGCAGGGCGATCGAGCCGGAGACCGTCGTCGCCTTCAGCCTGCCGTTGCCCGCGCCCAGGCGGCCGGTGATCCGCTTGGCGCCCCACTGGCCGCTGACCCGGAGGTCCTCGAAGGCGTTGGAGACCGCGCCGCTCGCCGTGTTGGCCTCCACCTCCGCGTCCGCCGGGTGGGGCAGCCGGATGGCGATCTCGCCCGAGACGTTCGTCAGGGAGATCTCCGTGGGCCTGCTCGTCGGGTCCACGTCGACGATCATCGAGCCGCTCACCGAGTCGGCCTTCACGGACGAGCCCGCCTCCACGACCGTCAGGTCCCCGGAGACGGAGTTGAAGCGCAGATCGCCGGTGAGGGCCTGGGCCTCCACACTCCCCGACACCGTGTCCGCGCGGACCGTGCCCGCGAGGCCCACCAGGGTGGTGTCACCGGTGACGCCCTTGACCTCCGTGCGCCCGTCTATCCCGGACACCGTCGCGCCGGCGCTCACCACACCCACCTCCACCCGCGTGCCGGCCGGGACGGCCAGGGAGACCACGGCGCTGCGCCGCCACCCCTTGCGGTCGAGCCACTTGAGAAAGCCCTTCCAGGGCAGATCCTCGTACGCCACCGTCAAGGTGCCGTCACGATGACTCACCGCCAAGGGTGGCCCCTCGATACGGGACACCTCCAGACGGGCGGGGCCCTCGTCCGTGCCCACCACGTTGACCGTGCCGTCGACGATGCGGACGTGCAGCGCGCTGACGGGCTCCTCGAAGGTGAGCCTGCTCGGCTCGGCGACGGACCATTCGGACATGGGAGGCCTCCTCGACAGCACACGCGACGCGCCATATCGCGTCTTCTTCAATTCACGATATATCGCGGACGCCGGAAGTCAAGACACCCGTGAGAGTGACCGCTGCGCCTACCCTTGGCACAGAGACCGACAGGTGCGGGCAGGAGCAGGAGCGAAAGTTGTACTTCACCGACCGAGGCATCGAGGAGCTGGAGAAGCGGCGCGGCGAGGAGGAGGTCACCTTCGAGTGGCTCGCCGAGCAGCTGCGGATGTTCGTCGACCTGAACCCGGACTTCGAGGTGCCGGTGGAGCGCCTGGCCACCTGGCTCGCCCGGCTGGACGACGAGGACGACGAGGACTGACGTATGGCAAAGGGCCCGCCCCCCGGAGGGGACGGGCCCTTGGTGCGGATCGGTCAGAGGCTCACGCCTCGAACACCTCGCGCACCAGCTGCTCCTGCTCCGCCTGGTGGCGCTTGGCGGAGCCGACGGCCGGGGACGAGCCGTGCGGCCGCGAGATGCGGCGCAGGCGCTCGCCGTGCGGGACGTCGGCGCCGACGGCCAGGTCCAGGTGGTCGATCAGGTTCAGGGCGATGAACGGCCAGGCACCCTGGTTGGCCGGCTCCTCCTGGGCCCAGAGGTATTTCTCGGCGTTCGGGTACTTGTTGACCTCGGCCTGGACCTCCGCACCCGGCAGCGGGTACAGACGCTCGAGCCGGATGATCGCCGTGTCCGTGACACCGCGCTTCTGCCGCTCGGCCTCCAGGTCGTAGTAGACCTTGCCGGCGCAGAAGACGACCTTCTTGACCGCGCTCGGGTCGACCGAGGTGTCGCCGATGACCGGGCGGAACTGGCCCGACGTGAACTCCTCCGCCTTCGACGCCGCGGCCTTCAGGCGCAGCATCGACTTCGGGGTGAAGACGACCAGCGGCTTGTGGTGCGGGTTGTGCACCTGCCACCGCAGGAGGTGGAAGTAGTTCGACGGGAGCGTCGGCATCGCGACCGTCATGTTGTTCTGGGCGCAGAGCTGGAGGAAGCGCTCGACACGGGCCGAGGAGTGGTCCGGGCCCTGGCCCTCGTAGCCGTGGGGGAGGAGGAGCGTGACACCGCTCGTCTGACCCCACTTCTGCTCGGCGGCCGAGATGTACTCGTCGACCACCGTCTGCGCGCCGTTGACGAAGTCGCCGAACTGCGCCTCCCACATCACGAGCGCGTCGGGGCGGGCCAGCGAGTAGCCGTACTCGAAGCCCATGACCGCGTACTCGGACAGCAGGGAGTTGTAGACGTTGTAGCGCGCCTGGTCCTCGGCGAGGTACTGGAGCGGGGTGTGCTCCTCGCCCGTCTCGCGGTCGATGAGGACCGCGTGACGCTGGCCGAAGGTGCCCCGCTGGGAGTCCTGGCCGGACAGACGGACCGGGGTGCCCTCCAGGAGGAGGGAGCCGACCGCGAGGGTCTCGCCCATGCCCCAGTCGATCGTGCCGTCCTCGACCATCGTCGCCCGGCGCTGCAGCTGCGGCAGCAGACGCGGGTGGACGTGGAAGTAGTCGGGGATGCTGACCTGGGACTCCGCGATCCGCTTCACGACCTCCGTGGAGATCGCGGTCGGGACCGCGACCGGGAAGCCGTCCTGCGGGTCGTGGGACTCGCCGCCGGCGGGCTGCGCGGTGGCCTCGCGGACCTCCGTGAAGACCTTCTCCAGCTGCCCCTGGTAGTCCTGCAGCGCCTGCTCGGCCTCTTCCAGGGTGATGTCGCCGCGACCGATCAGGGACTCGGTGTAGAGCTTGCGCACCGAGCGCTTCTTGTCGATCAGGTCGTACATCAGCGGCTGGGTGAAGGCCGGGTTGTCCGACTCGTTGTGACCGCGGCGGCGGTAGCAGATGAGGTCGATCACCACGTCCTTGTTGAACGCCTGGCGGAACTCGAAGGCGAGCCGCGCGACGCGCACGACGGCCTCGGGGTCGTCGCCGTTCACGTGGAAGATCGGGGCCTCGATCATCCTCGCCACGTCCGTCGCGTACATCGACGAGCGGGACGACTCCGGGGCGGCGGTGAAGCCGACCTGGTTGTTGATGACGATGTGGACCGTGCCGCCGGTGCGGTAGCCGCGCAGCTGCGACATGTTCAGGGTCTCGGCCACCACGCCCTGGCCCGCGAAGGCCGCGTCGCCGTGCAGCGCCACCGGCAGGACGGTGAAGTCCGTGCCGCCCTTGTTGATGATGTCCTGCTTGGCGCGGGCGATGCCCTCGATGACCGGGTCGACCGTCTCCAGGTGGGACGGGTTCGCGGCCAGCGAGACCTTGATCTGCTCGCCGTCCAGGCCGGTGAAGGTGCCCTCGGCGCCCAGGTGGTACTTCACGTCACCGGAGCCGTGCATCGACTTCGGGTCGAGGTTGCCCTCGAACTCGCGGAAGATCTGCGCGTACGACTTGCCGACGATGTTGGCGAGGACGTTCAGGCGGCCGCGGTGGGCCATGCCGATGACGACCTCGTCCAGGCGGGACTCCGCAGCGCTGTCGATGACCGCGTCGAGCAGCGGGATGACGGACTCGCCGCCCTCCAGGGAGAAGCGCTTCTGGCCGACGTACTTCGTCTGCAGGAAGGTCTCGAAGGCCTCGGCGGCGTTCAGACGGCGCAGGATGCGCAGCTGTTCCTCGCGCTCCGGCTTGGTGTGCGCGCGCTCGATGCGGTCCTGGATCCACCGGCGCTGCTTCGGGTCCTGGATGTGCATGAACTCGATGCCGGTGGTGCGGCAGTACGAGTCGCGCAGCACGCCGAGGATGTCGCGCAGCTTCATCAGGGACTTGCCGGCGAAGCCGCCGACGGCGAACTCGCGCTCCAGGTCCCACAGGGTGAGGCCGTGCTCGGTGATGTCCAGGTCGGGGTGCTTGCGCTGGCGGTACTCCAGCGGGTCGGTGTCGGCCATGACGTGGCCGCGGACCCGGTAGGAGTGGATCAGCTCGAAGACCCGGGCGGCCTTGGTGACGTCGTCGTCGTGGCTGGCGTCGATGTCCTTGAGCCAGCGGACCGGCTCGTAGGGGATGCGCAGCGCCTCGAAGATGTCGTCGTAGAACCCCTGCTCGCCGAGGAGGAAGTTCGCGACGATCCGCAGGAACTCGCCGGAGGCGGCGCCCTGGATGACCCGGTGGTCGTAGGTCGACGTGAGCGTCATGACCTTGGAGATGCCGAGCTTGTTCAGGGTGTCCTGGCTGGTGCCCTGGAACTCCGCCGGGTAGTCCATGGAGCCGACGCCCATGATGACCGACTGGCCGGGCATCAGGCGCGGCACGGAGTGGACGGTGCCGAGGCCGCCGGGGTTGGTCAGGGAGACCGTGACACCGGTGAAGTCGTCCATGGTCAGCTTGCCGTCGCGGGCGCGGCGGACGATGTCCTCGTAGGCCTGCCAGAACTCGAAGAAGTTCAGCGTCTCGGCCTTCTTGATGCCGGCGACGACGAGCTGGCGGTCGCCGTTGGGCTTCACCAGGTCGATGGCCAGACCGAAGTTGACGTGCGGCGGCTTGACGAGGGTGGGCTTCCCGTCCTTCTCCGCGTAGTGCCAGTTCATCGACGGCATGGCCTTGATGGCCTGCACCATCGCGAAGCCGATCAGGTGCGTGAAGGAGATCTTCCCGCCCCGGGCGCGCTTGAGATGGTTGTTGATGACGATGCGGTTGTCGAACAGCAGCTTCACCGGGACCGCGCGGACCGAGGTGGCCGTCGGCAGCTCCAGCGAGGCGTTCATGTTCTTCGCGACCGCGGCGGCCGGGCCGCGCAGCGTGATCAGCTCGGGGCCCCCGGGCGCCTCGGCGGCGGCCTTGGGAGCGGCGGCGGCCGGTGCGGCCTTCACCGGAGCGGGAGCCGGAGCCGGAGCGGGCGCTGCGGCCGCGGGCTTCGGGGCGGCGGCCGGGGCCGGCACGGGAGCCGGAGCGGCCGGGGCGGCGGGCGCCGGTGGCGTGGTAGTCCTCGCGGCCCCCGCGGCCGCGGTACCCGCCGGAGCCGGGGCGGAGGCCGCGCCCGGCTTGTAGTCGGCGAAGAAGTCCCACCAGGCACGGTCTACCGAATTCGGGTCCTGGAGGTACTGCTGATAGATCTCGTCGACGAGCCACTCGTTCGGGCCGAACGCGGCAGCGGGGTTCTTGCCCGCTTGGTGTGCGTCGGTCGAGATGCTCGATGCGTTACTGGGGGACTGTGGCGACACGGCGGCAACCGCCCTCTTCCGCTTCACAAGGTGATGGACAGCGGAAATAAAGGCTACGCCTCCAAGAGCGCGAAGGTCAGGTCGAGCCGGTCCATCGTCGCGTAAGTCACATCGGAAAGCGTGTTTCGGGGGTGGAAATGGCGGGAAACAAGCGTGGTTGCGGTATGAAAAGGGTGTGTTGACGCAGGTCGCGCACGCCGAGTGTGCGGACCCGCGCGCACCGGGCCGACCTGCGCCGGTGCACTGCCTGATCACACGTGTCCGGCAGCGCGGACAGCCGGTGGATCTTGTGGCTCCGGTGCGCACTTTACGTCAACTTGGAAGAGAAGGCTCTCCCGGAAGAGTGATAAGAATCCGGCAACCCCGCTCGGATTCGGCCACTCCGATCCGTCCGCCGTGCAGATCGACCGCCCATCGGGCGATCGCCAGCCCCAGCCCCGTACCGCCGTCGCTGCCCGGACCGTGCGGCCGGCGGACGGATCCCCGGTTGAACCGCTCGAAGACCCGGTGCCATTCCGAGCGCGGTATGCCCGGACCCTCGTCCAGGACCTCCAGCTCCAGTGAGTCCGGCTGCGTCCCGCGCCGCGCCTTCACCGTCACGCGGCCGTGCGGCGGGCTGTGCTTGACCGCGTTGTCGATCAGGTTCGCCACGACCTGGTGGATGCGCTCCGGGTCCGCGTGCACGGTCAGCTCCGGCGGGGTGACGTCCAGATGCAGATGGACGTCCGTGCGTGTGTGGCTGCCGCCCGAGCCCATGGTCGCGCGCGCCGAGGAGACCATGTTGGCCTCCTTCAGCACGCCCGACAGATACGGCCACACCTCGAAACGGCGCTTGCGCAGCGGTACGACGCCGTTGTCGAGGCGGGACAGGTCGAGCAGCGTCTCCACCAGCCGCCCGAGCCGCTCCGTCTGCTTCAGCGCCGTACGCATCGTCTCGGGGTCGGCCTCGGCGATGCCGTCGACCACGTTCTCCAGGACGGCGCGCAGGCCCGCGATCGGGGTGCGCAGCTCGTGCGAGACGTTGGCGACCAGCTCCTTGCGCTGGGCGTCCTGCGCCTCCAGCTCGTCGGCCATCACGTTGATCGTCTGGGCCAGGTCGCCCAGCTCGTCCCGCCGGTTCTCGCGGACCCGGCGGGTGTAGTCACCGTGCGAGATGGAGCGCGCGACCGCGTTCATCTCGTCCAGCGGCGAGGTGAGCGAATGCGCCACGAACTGCGTGATCAGCAGTGTGGCGATCATCGAGAAGACCGTGATGAAGCGCAGCTCCGTCTTGGTGTGCACCGCGATCATCGACAGACCCGTGGTGATCAGCACCGAGATGACGACCAGCGCGCCCAGCTTGGTCTTGATCGAGAACGGGCGTACGCCGCCCCAGGGCTCGCCGGGTGCCGAGCCGGGGCCTCTCGGTCCGTCCGCACCGCTCATGGCGTCGGGGTCTCCAGCGCGTAGCCCACGCCGTGCACCGTGCGGATCCGCTCGGCGCCGATCTTCCGGCGCAGCGCCTTGATGTGGCTGTCGACCGTGCGGGTGCCGGAGGCGTCCGCCCAGTCCCAGACCTCGGCGAGGAGCTGCTCCCGGGAGAGCACCGCGCGCGGGGTGTTCGCCAGGCACACCAGCAGGTCGAACTCGGTGGGCGTGAGGTGCACGTCCTCCGAGCGCACCCGCACCCGGCGCTGCGCGTGGTCGATCTCCAGCTCCCCGAGGCGCAGGATGCCGCTACGGGGCGTGGTCGCCGCGATCGCGGCCCGCTCCACCCGGCGCAGCAGCACATGCACGCGTGCGGCCAGCTCCCGCATCGAGAACGGCTTGGTCATGTAGTCGTCGGCGCCCACGCCGAGCCCGACCAGCATGTCGGTCTCGTCGTCGCGCGCGGTGAGCATGAGCACCGGCACCGGACGGGCGGCCTGCACCCGTCGGCAGACCTCCAGACCGTCGAAGCCGGGCAGCATGATGTCGAGGATCAGCAGATCGGGCTGCCAGGCCTCGGCGGTGTCGACGGCAGCCGGACCGTCACCCGCGGTTTGCACGAGGAATCCCTCGGCGCGCAGGCGGACCGCGATGGCGTCGACGATCGTCGGATCGTCCTCGACCACCAGAACGCGCCGCTGCGCGCCCGGGGTCGCCGTCGTCGTACCGTTGTGCGAGGTGTGTGTCGTCTCCATCGCCCGCCCCTGAGTGTGCTTTCCGGAATCAGTGGGGTGATCCCTTGTCTGCGCATGACTGCGGTTGACGCGTAAATGATCGGCGTCAGGGATGCAACGTACCCGGAGTCACCGACGCATTGCTATCCAGGCCCGACGGCGGGGCGGACGGCGAGGTGCACGACGTCCGGCACGCCTCGGGCAACCGGGATCTCTTCGGTACGCACCTGCCGGAACCCGGCATTCCGCAAGGTTCCCTCGAATTCCGGAGAGGGCTGGGCGGACCAGACGGCCAGGACGCCACCGGGTGTCAACACCCTTGTGCAGTCCGTGAGTCCGGCCGGCGAGTACAGGCCGTCGTTGCCCTCGGTGACGGTCCAGTCGGGCCCGTTGTCGATGTCCAGGCACATCGCGTCGAACGTGTCGCACGTCTCACGGAGGTGGTCCAACAGGTCGGTTTCCACGATCGTCGTGCGCGGATCGGCGAGGGCCGGCGCGGAGAGTTCGCCGAGCGGCCCGTGGAGATGCCAGTCGACGACGGCCCGTTCCCGCTCCACGACCGTGATCGCGCCCCAGCGCGGGTCGGCGGCGGCGTGTGCGAGCGAGAACCCCACGCCCAGGCCGCCGATCAGCAGTTTCGGTGCGGGACGGCCGTCCAGCGCGGCGAGCGCGGCGTCGACGAGGAGCCGCTCCGAGCGGCCGTCGGAGGTGTCCATCAGGAAGCAGCCGTTGGCGATGATCTGGAGGAGCTCGCCGTGCCGGCGCAGCACGACCTCGCCATGAGGCCCCTCGCGACGGTCGAGCACCTCGGGTGTGTCGGATGCGTCGGGGATGTCGTACGAACTGGGCATCAGCCCATCCTGGCACTTCCCTGACGGTCTGTTGCCGAGTTCCGGAGACGGCCGGTCGGACGGGGTGAGGGGCGGGTGTGACGTTGACGGGTGTGACGTTGACGCGCCGCTGTGCGCTGGATGTCGTGAAGCCCCTGGGAATCTCAGAGCTTCCTGTGAATCGGCCTCCGGGTGGCGCCGGTCACAGACACGGCACAGGGCGGCCACGAAGGGTGGGGTGAAACGGAAGGAGCGCCTCACAGTGGAACCCGCGGTGGAGCCCGCAGTCGAACCCACGGTGGCCCGTACGAGCCCGCCCCTTCCCGATGTCTGCGGACTGCTGGACGGCATCCCCGGCCAGCGCGTGTCGCACCAGGTCACACGGCCCGTCGAGGTGTCGACCGGGGCGCCCGTCGAGGCGAGCCCGCGCGTCCGGCGCCGGAGTCTGCCCCGGATCCCGGTCCCCTTCACGCTGTCCTACGCCGTGGTCCTCGCCGTCACCTCCTACGTCGCCGCGTACGCCGACCCGGCCCTCCTGCACGCCCTCCACCAGGGCTCCAGCACCGACGTGGCCCATCTGCTGATCGCCCCGGCGCAGGTACTGATCGCCAGCGCGCTGTGGGTGGCCGGCGGTCTCGTCTCCCCCTTCACGCTCGGCTTCCTGGTCGTCCTCACCGCGCTGGAGCGGCGCCTCGGCGGCGCCCGGACGGCGGTCGTCTTCCTGCTCGGACACGTCCTCGCCACCCTCGCCACCGAGGTCCCGGTCGGCCTCGCCGTCCTGGTCGGCCATCTGCCCGACAGTTCCCTGCACCGCCTCGACTACGGCATCAGCTTCGGCGTCGCCGCGAGCGTGGGCGCCCTCGCGGGTCTGCTCCGCCCCTGGCTGCGATGGCCCCTGCTCACCGCGTTCGGCGGCATGCTGCTCCAGGACCTGATCGCCTTCACCGACCCCCTCACCAACTGGGGGCATCTGATCGCGCTGTCGATCGGGGTCGGGACCTGGCCCTGGGTGCGGCGGTGGAGCCGGGAGCGGACCGAAGGCGCTTCCTAGGCGGCTCTCGCCGTCGCGAGGCCGCGGGCCAGGGTGGGGATGCCCAGTCTCTGCTCGTCCTCCTCGCTCGCCCCGTGGAGCAGGTTGGTGAGTTGGTAGGGGTCGGTGCGCAGGTCGTAGTACTCGCGGAAGAGGACCTCGCCGGAGCCCTGGGGGCGGCCGTCGCGGTCCAGGCGGCCGCGGTAGTACTCGGTGTACTGGTCGTTCTTGCCCACGTACGAGGCCCAGGTGTGGATCGGGACCTTGTCCTGGCGGTTCCACCACCACTCGGCGAGGACGTGGTGGCGGTCGTTGCGGGGGTCGAGGAGGGAGTGGCCGTCGTGCGGGGTGTCGGGGGTGATGCCGGCCGCGGCCAGGAACGTGGGCGCGATGTCGACGTGGCAGGTGAGGCGGTCGTCCCTGCCGCCCTTGGCGAGGTCGCCGGCCGGCCATGACATCAGGAACGGCACCTCCAGGCTCGGCCGGTACGGCACCGACTTGCGCAGCCAGCCGTGGTCGCCCCAGGCCAGGCCGTGATCGCTCGTGAACAGCACCAGGGTGTTCTCCAGCTGGCCCAGCTCGCGCAGCTTGTCGTGGAAGTCGCGCATCGCGTCGTCCACGGAGAGCAGGGTGCGCAGCTGGCGGGAGCGCAGGGCCCTGCCCTCGGCGAAGGAGTGGTTCGCGGTCCACAGGAACGGCGGCTTGTCCGTCTTCCCCGTCTCGAACACCGACGGGCGGCCCTTCCAGGAGGGCACGCGCGTGTGGGCGTACTTCCCGTCCGGGATGTTCGCCTCGTGCGCCGCGCGCGTGGCGACGTACGCGAACCAGGGGCGGTTGTCCGTGCGGGATCTCTCGATGAAGGCGAGGGCGCGGTCCTTGATGACGGTGGTGTTGTAGCCGGGGATGGTCCGGACGGTGCCGCCGTCGTTGTAGTGGCCGTTGGTGTAGGCGACCGGTTCCTGTAGGAGCCACTCGTCGAAGTGGGGCGGGTTGTCGGCGGGGTGCCAGAAGTTGAGGTACTTGCCGAACAGGCCGGTGCGGTAGCCGGCCTCGTGCAACTGGCGCTGGACGGTGGTGTGCTGGTCCAGGTGGTAGGGGTGGCGGGTGTCGAGGACGCCGTGGTGGTGGGCGTACCGGCCGGACATGATGGACGCCCTGGACGGCGCGCACAGCGGGGTGTTGGCGTGCGCGCGCTCGAAGGTGACGCCGTCGCGGCCGAGCCAGTCGATCGTCTGCCGCAGCGCCCAGTCGGTGTCCTTCGGCTGGTCGTCGGTGAGGACGAAGAGGATGTTCGGGCGGTGGTCGGAACGCAGGCGCGGGCTGGGTGTGGATGTGGGCGTCGGCGTGAGGGAGGGGGCGCTCACGGTCCGGTGTGCCGCCGGGGCGGGGGTGGCCGCGGCCGGGGTCTGTCCGCCGTCGGCGGTACGGCTCGCGCGGACGGCCAGTGTGGTGGTGACCGCTCCCGCGGCGAGCGCGGTCGCTCCGGCGACGAGTGCGCGGCGGCTCGGTCGGCGCTTGCGGCTCGTGTCGGGTGTGTCGTTCATGTGCGTGTCCCCCTGGCCCCGTTGTGCCCGTGTTTCGGGCGGCTTGCTCACTGTGAATCGCCTTGCAGTGTGCGTGAGTTGCCTGTGAGTTCTGTTGCGGGGATACGACGGAGCGCTTGCGAAGGTATGGCGGTCGGGGCGGCGGAGGCCTCGTGAGGACCGTTGAGTCGTCGTAGCGGACTAGGACCGTTCAGTCGTCGTAGCGGACGGTGCCGTCCTCCCGCAGGGTCGGATGGATCTTCATGGGGCCGTACTCGTCGACGTCCGACGGGCGGGGCGGCTCCGGACCGTCCGGACCCATCCGGACCATCCGCTCGACACGGCAGACCCGGAACACCCGGTCGTCCACGCTCGCCTCGTCGGCCCGTCCCGCCGCCCGGAACGCCTCGGCGGCGCGGGCGTAACGGGCCTTCCTCCGGTCGTCGAAGCGGTACAGCATCGCCCAGACCCGGGACATGCCGTCATAGAGCGCGCGGCGGGCGTCGTGCGGGGTCGGGTGCAGGGAGCCGCAGGGGGTCCAGCCGGTGGCGTCGCGCTCGGCCACCGCGAACCCGACGGGCAGCCGCACCACGTCCGGGTGCGTGCCGGCCGCCCGCGCGGAGTCCGCGAGCACGTCCTCGGGGAAGCGGGCGCCCGAGTACACGAAGTCGCGCAGGCCCAGCCGCAGGGCGCCCGCCATCGGCCCCTCGTCCCGGCCGGGGTCCAGAGCGAAGCCCACGTCGGGGGACGGGACTCCGGCCCGCTCCTCCCAGGACGGGGACACGGGTTCGGGGTCGGTGGGCCGTGGCGGCTCCAGGCCGTCGTCGCCGGTCCGCGCGAACTCGTCCCCGCGTACGACGCGGTAGCGCACGCCCAGTGCCTCCACCTCGTCGGCCGGGTCCCGCTCCAGCACCGCGACGGCCGCGAGCAGCGCGCGCCGGACGGCGGGGTCGTCGGTGCCGTCCTTGGCCGTGAACCACAGGTGCGAGTTCAGCCCGTCCCGGGCCTGCTGGGGCATGCCGTCCACCACCGGCTTCAGCAGCCGCCAGCGCGGTCCGGCGCAGGCGGGGTCCCGGACGGCGACACCGAAGACGGGCCCGCGCAGCGCGATGTGCGGATAGCGCCGGGAGGCCTCCACGGCGTCTGCCTCCATCACCCAGGCGACGGGGTCGTCGCGGCGCACGAGCTCGGCGTGCAGCGCGTCGAGTCGTCGCTTCCAGTCATCGGTCATACGCGCATTGTGGTCGCCGGGTGGGGTGGCTTCGGGGTGAATGCCGGAAGTGGGCGGGCGGGGTGAGGGAAGGCGGGAGCGGGGAGGCATGGCCGGTCGTGCGCCGTCGCTGGGCGCGCCCCCGCGCGCCCTGGGGTGTCGGACTCGCTTCCGGTGTCCGCTCCTGTGCGCGGGTACGGGGGTGTGGCCGACGGCGTTGCGGGGTGGCCGTGGGCACGCTGGGCCGGGGGTGGGGTGCGCGGCCCGGCGCTCGCGGCGTGCCGCCGCGCCCACCCGTGCCGCCTGGGGGCACCTCCCAGGCCTTTAAGGCACTGGGGGAGGCACGACTGCCCGCGGCTGTGCGGCTGTGCGGCTGTGCGGCTGTGCGGCTGTGCGGAGTCTTGCGACCGCGGTGTGGGCGCCCTGGGCGTGGGCCGCGTGGTGAAGAGTGTGCAGGACGAGGGTGCCGAAACCGCGGCGGCGGTGGGCGGGGGCTGTTTCGATCAGGTCGACGACCGCCGTGTCGCCCGTCGGGGCGATCTGGCCGCGCGCGGCCAGGGAACCGTCCGGCGCGACGATCATCGTGCGGGTCACGCCACCGGCCGACCAGGTGCGCTGCCGATGTCCGACGGGGACGGGCCCGGCCCCGGGCCCGGGCGCGTCGCCGGTCAGCGGGCTGGTCGTCAGGCAGCCGGGTTCGGGGTCGATCCACCACTCCGTGCCGAGCCAGCCGCCGACGACCGCCGGGTCGGCGAACACCTTCAGCCACACGCCCGCCCCGGTCACGGCCACCTCCCGCACGGTCGCCTCCTCGACGGCGTCGTTCGTCGCGCGGAGGACATGCCGGGTCACGTGGTGCGGGCCCGACCCCACGTCGATCGTCCAGCCCCACGGCTCGGTCACCGGTGGCGCGGCCCCGCGGGAGACCACCCATCCGTCCACCCAGGCCTGCACCCAACGGTCCATACCTGCCGACGGTAGTCACGGCCCCCCGGTCCACCTCGTCTGATCGCCGACAGCGAACGTGGTGGGGCTTGGGGAACATTCGTGGGGGCCTGTGCATTGAGTCGGCATAGCTCAACTTGACTGCCGAAGGGGAGATCATGGCTTCGACGTCCGCATCGCTCACCCTGCCCGTACTGCCTCTCGATGACGAGGTCGTGCTCCCCGGCATGGTGGTTCCGCTGGACCTCAATGACACCGACGTACGCGCCGCGGTGGAGGCCGCCCAGGCCGCCGCCCGTTCCGAGGGCGGAAAACCGCGCGTGCTGCTGGTGCCACGCATCGACGGGACGTACGCGAGCACGGGTGTGCTCGGCACCGTCGAACAGGTCGGCCGGCTGGCCGACGGCGACCCGGGCGCGCTGATCCGCGGCCGCGGCCGCGTGAAGATCGGCGCCGGTACGACCGGGCCCGGCGCGGCCCTGTGGGTCGAGGGCCTTCGTGTCGACCAGAGCGTGCCCGAGCCGCTGCCCGGTCAAGTCGCCGACCTGGTCAAGGAGTACAAGGCGCTCGCCACCGCCTGGCTGCGCAAGCGCGGCGCCTGGCAGGTCGTCGACCGCGTCCAGGCCATCGACGACGTCTCCGCGCTCGCCGACAACTCCGGCTACTCGCCGTTCCTGACCACCGAACAGAAGGTGGAGCTCCTGGAGACCGCCGACCCGGTGGCCCGGCTGAAACTCGCCACCCAGCAGCTGCGCGACCATCTCGCCGAGCAGGACGTCGCCGAGACCATCGCCAAGGACGTCCAGGAGGGCGTCGACAAGCAGCAGCGCGAGTTCCTGCTGCGCCGCCAGCTCGAAGCCGTCCGCAAGGAGCTGCGCGAACTCAGCGGCGACGCCGCCAAGGACGGCGAGGAGTCGGACGACTACCGGGCCCGGGTCGAAGCCGCCGACCTGCCCGAGAAGGTCCGCGAGGCCGCCCTCAAGGAGGTCGACAAGCTGGAGCGGTCCAGCGACCAGTCGCCCGAAGGGTCGTGGATCCGGACCTGGCTGGACACCGTCCTCGAACTGCCGTGGAACGAACGGACGGAGGACGAGTACGACATCCTGGGCGCGAAGGCCGTTCTCGACGCCGAGCACTCCGGTCTGGAGGACGTGAAGGAGCGGATCACCGAGTACCTGGCCGTGCGGAAGCGGCGCAGCGAGCGTGGACTGGGTGTGGTCGGGGGGCGGCGCGGTGGTGCCGTGCTCGCCCTGGTCGGTCCTCCTGGTGTCGGCAAGACCAGTTTGGGCGAGTCCGTCGCCCACGCCATGGGCCGCAAGTTCGTCCGCGTCGCCCTCGGCGGTGTGCGCGACGAGGCCGAGATCCGCGGCCACCGCCGTACGTACGTCGGCGCGCTGCCCGGCCGGATCGTGCGGGCGATCAAGGAGGCCGGGTCGATGAACCCGGTGGTGCTGCTCGACGAGATCGACAAGGTGGGCTCCGACTTCCGGGGCGACCCGGCGGCGGCTCTGCTGGAGGTCCTGGACCCGGCGCAGAACCACACCTTCCGGGACCACTACCTGGAGGTCGAGCTGGACCTGTCCGATGTCGTCTTCCTCGCCACCGCCAACGTCCTGGAGGCCATCCCGGAGGCACTGCTCGACCGTATGGAGCTGGTCCGCCTCGACGGCTACACCGAGGACGAGAAGGTCGTCATCGCCCGCGACCACCTGCTCCCGCGCCAGCTGGAGCGGGCGGGACTGAACAAGGACGAGGTCGTCCTCGACGAGAGCGCGCTGCGCAAGCTCGCCGGCGAGTACACGCGCGAGGCGGGCGTACGCACCCTGGAGCGGTCCATCGCCAGGCTGCTGCGCAAGGTCGCCGCCCAGCACGAACTGGGCGAGCGGGAGCTGCCGTTCACCGTCACCGACGCGGACCTGCGCGCCCTGATCGGCCGGCCGCACCACGTGCCCGAGTCCGCCCAGGACCCGGCCGAGCGCCGTACGGCCGTCCCCGGTGTCGCCACCGGCCTCGCCGTCACCGGCGCGGGCGGGGACGTGCTCTACGTCGAGGCGTCCCTGGCCGACCCGGAGACCGGTGCGGCGGGGCTGACCCTGACCGGCCAGCTCGGCGACGTGATGAAGGAGAGCGCGCAGATCGCCCTGTCCTTCCTCCGCTCGCACGGCGCGGAGCTGGAGCTGCCCGTCGGCGATCTGAAGGACCGGGGCGTGCACATCCACTTCCCGGCGGGCGCGGTCCCCAAGGACGGCCCGAGCGCCGGCGTCACCATGACGACGGCCCTCGCCTCCCTGCTGTCGGGCCGACTGGTCCGTACGGACGTGGCGATGACCGGCGAGGTCTCGCTGACCGGCCGGGTGCTGCCGATCGGCGGCGTCAAGCAGAAGCTGCTCGCCGCCCACCGCGCGGGAGTGACGACCGTCGTCATCCCCAAGCGGAACGAACCCGACCTGGACGACGTCCCTGCGGAGGTGCTGGACAAGCTCGACGTCCACGCCGTCACGGACGTCCGCCAGGTCCTGGAACTGGCGCTCGCGCCCGCCGTGAACGGCGCGTCGCCGAAGGTTCCGGCCGCGGCGTGACGACGGTGCCCATCGTCGGGCTCCCCCCGCGGGGGCCCGATGAGGGCGGGGCCCGGGCTCTTCGTGAGAGAGGCCCGGGCCCCGCCCGCCCGCCCCTGGGGACCGCCGCCGGTCCCGACCTGCGAAATACTTGAGGAGCCGCGGCCAGGGCGGGCACGGCGGAAACGGGAGTGTGCTGACGTGCACGAGGAAGCGAACGGCGAGGCGTCGCCGCGCGGGGTGGAGCAGGGCGACCGGGAGTTCCTCTCCCTGGAGCGCGAGCTCACGGTGCTGTTCCGGCGCGCCCGCGCCAACCAGGGAGAGATGGCCCGTGAGGTCCATCCGGA
The DNA here is from genome assembly GCF_048159505.1 of Streptomyces sp. T028. Classification (NCBI taxonomy): domain Bacteria; kingdom Bacillati; phylum Actinomycetota; class Actinomycetes; order Kitasatosporales; family Streptomycetaceae; genus Streptomyces; species Streptomyces sp. T028. Next base: position 94,188 of record NZ_JBLRVZ010000031.1, on the reverse strand, counting down.
CCTGGAGTCCGCCGCGTACGGCCTCCTCGTGCGGCTGGAGGAGTGCGGCCGCCAGCGAGCCACCGAGCTGGCCGCCTACATCGGCGTCGGCAAGGCCACCATGTCCCGTCAGCTGCGCGCCCTGGAGCAGCTCGGCCTGATCGCCCGCGAGCCCGACCCGGCCGACGGCCGCGCCTGGCTCGTCGACCTCACCGAGGAGGGCCGCCGCCGCGTCGGCCGGGTCCGCGAGGCCCGCCGCGAGCGGTACGTCACCCACTTCTCCGACTGGGACCGGCGTGAGGTCGAGGAACTGGCCCGGCTGCTGCACCAGCTGAACCGGGGCATGGAGAAGTAGCCCCCGGCCTCCCGGTCCCGGGCTCCGGCCCGGCCCCAGCCACCCGGCTTGGGCCTCCGGGGGGCCGGACCCCAGCCCCCCAGCCCCCCGGCCCCCGGCCCCTGGATGCCGTTGGCGAATTCTCGTGTGGCGAGAGCCAGGTGTGTGCGCTCAGTCTCTGCGACACGCCGCGTACACGGCGTGTCGCTGAGACTCGATCACCACTTGTCGGCTGTCGGCCGGATTCGTCGGCAGCATCCGGGCCTGCGGCACCGGCCCCGGTCTCCCAGTCCCCGGTGCCGCCCCCGGACCTCCAGCCCGGGCCATTGGCCCTCGGCACCCGGGCCACTGCGCCCGGGGCCGCTGCTCCCTGGGCCTCGGGCCCCCGGCCTCCGGCCTCGGGCCCCCGGCCTCGGGCCCCCGGCCTCCGGCCCCCGGCCTCGGGCCCCCGGCCTCGGGCCCCCGGCCTCGGGCCCCCGGCCTCGGGCCCCCGGCCTCCGGCCTCCGGCACCCGGGCCAGTGCGCCCCGGGCCAGCTGCTCCCTGGGCCTCCGGCGCCCGGCCTCCGGCCTCCGGCCCCGGGCACCCGGGCCACTGCGCCCGGGGCCGCTGCTCCCTGGGCCGCTGCTCCCTGGGCCTCGGGCCTCCGGCGCCCGGCCCCCGGCCCCCGGCCCCGGTCGCGGCCTCCGGCCCCGGGCACCCGGGCCACTGCGCCCCGGGGCCGCTGCTCCCTGGCCCCGGCCCCGGCCCCCGCCCCTACAGCTCCACATACACCGCCGTCGCGTCGTCGTGTGTCTTTGCGTTCCCCAGGAACACCCGGCCTGGGACGTCCCCGTCGGTCGCGTTGTCCGCTTGCTCCAGTTGCCGGACGTGCTCCACCAGCGTGGTGAGTCCCCGTGTGCGGATCAGGGTGAAGAGGTCTGTCCAGTCGCCCTGGTGGAAGGTCTCCGTCCAGCGCGCCGCCCCGTCCGTGAGCGCGGCCAAGGCGCCGACCTCGGCGCGTGGCACGCGTCCTGTCACCGCCCGCGCGGCCACCGCGGGATCCGCGGCGGCCGTGAAGAAGCCGCCCTCCTGGTTGCGTAGCGAGCCGTCGACGTATGCCGCGCTCCGGAGCAGCTCGCGCGGCAGCCGGGCGAGCCGGTCGTCGAGGACAGGGGTCACCGCGCCGTCCGGCGAGGCGAGCAGCAGCACCGCGTCGGACAGGACCAGGTACTCCACCGCCTCCGCCGACCAGCGCGCCACGGCCACCGTCGCCTGCGGAGTGCGCGGGTGAGAAAGGTCACAGGTTTCGGCGTGGGCCGTGGCGGTACGCGCAACGGCGAGAGAAAGGGCCTCGACCAGCGGAACATCCGGTACCGAAACGGTCAGTTCGATCAGGGCCCCGCCCAGCCGTGCCGTGAACCAGGGGACCGAATGCAGACAACCCCCACCGCCCGACGGCGGAGTCACCCCGTCGAGCACGACGACCGAACCACCCTGCCCGCAGGCGGGAACGCCGACGCTCGCGAAGTCCTCGTTGGGACGGGCCGGATCGCCGGGCCGCGACACAAGTTCCGTACGCATTCGGCCAGTCTGCACGACCCCTTCACAGCCTCCGCGAAAGGCTTGCATCGCTCGTCGAACGGGCGTAGGCCCGCAGGTCAGACGCCTGTTTTGGGAGGTAATGCAGGGGTCGGGGAAGCGATGGTGGCGAATCTTGTCAAAGCCCGCCGCCCACGTCCAACCGGCCTGCCGCGCAAGGGCGCTGCACACGCCAGAGGAACTTGCCCGCCAACTCCCCTCCGATGTTCACTCCTTCGGGTGGCGGGGCAGGCGATGCGCGGTCCCTGCCCACCGGCACTGGGAGGGTCGGGGACCGAACCGGGCGTACGCACCAGTTGACGGGGCGTCATATCCGGCCCATGGGTACACGAGTCAGGAATGCGAGCACCGGTGCAGAAGACGCGGCCTCGGCGCACAGGCAGGCAGACGGCCTCCGAGGGGGGCGCGGAGCGCGCCCCTGTCGGCAAGGGCCGGTCCACCCACGTACGCAACCGGCTGATCGTCGCCGTGGCCGTGGTGGCCGCCGCGATCGCCGGAGCCGGCGCCCCCGCAGTCCTCACCGCCTCCGGGCAGTTGAAGGACTCCCAGGACCTGGTCACCCTCGCCGAGCAGACCCAGGACGCGCTGGGCCTCGCCCGGTCCGTCGCGGACGAGCGCGACGAGGTCACCGTTTACATCGCGGCCGGCCGCCCCAAGTCGCAGGCGCCGTCCGGCGACAGCAGCGCCCGGGTGGACCGGCAGGCGCGCGAGCTGGAGGCGACGGAGCTGTCCGCCTCGCTGCGCGCCGCCCTCGGCACCCTCGCGTCCGTGCGCGAGTCGGCGCTCACCGGCGACGACACGCCCCTGGAGGCGCACGAGGCCTACTCCGCCGTCATCACCGCGCTGCACGGCCTCGCCGACCGGCTCGCCGAGGACATGCCGCCCCGCGCGGGCTCCGGAGCCTACGCCCTCGCCGAACTCGACACCGCCGTACAGCAGGCGTCGGCGGCCCGCGGGCTGCTGCTCGCCGCGCTGAACGTGCCGAGGACCTCCCGGTCCGTCTACGACCCCGCCACCGGTCTGACGACCACCGAGAAGACCACCTCGGAGGCCGACACCAAGGTGCGCGACGCGCTCACCGCCGCGGCCCAGCAGGCCCGGGTGCGTTCCGACGCGGCCCTCGCCGACTTCCGCGAGGGCGCTCCGCGGGACACCGTGGACTCCTTCGACTCCAACGTCACCGGCGGCGACGTCGACACCGCGGAGAAGTACCTCACCGGCCTCACCGACCAGCCCGTCCTGAGCGACGACGAGCTCGGCACCAGCACCAGGAAGCTGGACGCCGCGCTCACCGCCCGCGTCGAGCTGATGCGCGGCGTCGAGTCCTCGTTCTACGACCACCGCACCAAGGACCTCGCCCAGCTCCGGGACGAGGACGTCACCGCGCTGGAGATCCGCGTCGCCCTGATCGGCGCGCTGATGCTGCTGGCGGTCGTCGTCAGCACCGGCATGGCCCGCAGCCTCACGTTCCCGCTGTCGGTGCTGCGACGCGGCTCGGCCCGGCTTGCCGAGGCCGAGAACCCGGGCGCGGAGGAACCGGTCCGCTTCACCGGCCGCAACGACGAGTTCGCCCAGGTCGTCCGCTCCGTCAACGCCCTGCACGAGCACGCCGTCGCCCTCCACGAGCGCGTCACCACCCTGGAGTCCGACCGCAAGCACCTCGTCGGGCAGCGGCAGACGATGGCCGACGCCCGCGAGGAGCTGCGCGCCGAACTCGCCGACTCCGCCGCCCAGATGGAGCGGCTGCGCGGCGCGATCGGCGGCACCTTCGTCAACCTCGCACTGCGCACCCTCGGGCTCGTCGAGCGGCAGCTCGCCGTCATCGAGAGCCTGGAGGAGCGCGAGCAGGACCCCGACCGGCTGTCGACCCTCTTCAAGCTCGACCACTTCGCCACCGTCATGCGCCGCCACAGCGAGAACCTCCTCGTCCTCGCCGGCACCGAGCACGTCCAGCAGCACGCGGGCCCGATCCCGCTGGTGGACGTCGTACGGGCGGCGGTCAGCGAGATCGAGCGCTACGAGCGGGTCCGCATCGCCTCCCTGCCGCCGCACGCGCACGTGGCCGGCTTCGCCGCCGACGACCTGAGCCACCTGCTCGCCGAACTCATGGAGAACGCCACCTCGTTCTCCCCGCCGGACCTCCCCGTGGAGATCTCCGGCTGGCTCCTGGAGAACGGCGAGGTCATGCTCTCCGTCCAGGACGAGGGCATCGGCCTCGACGCGGAGCGGCTCGTCCGCCTCAACTCCCGGCTCACCGACTTCGACCCGGAGACCCCGTACGACCAGGAGGGCGAGGACGGTCTCGGCCTCGGTCTGTACGTCGTGGCCCGGCTCGCCCACCGGCACGGGGTGCGGGTGCAGCTGCGCGAGCAGAAGCAGGGCGGGACCGCCGCCGTCGCCGTCCTGCCGACGGCACTGCTGGCCGCCGCCCCGGCCGCCGCGGTCCCCTCCGTCACCCCCGCCTCCGCCACCGGCCACGCCTTCTCCCTGCCGGGCGCCGACGCCGAGGTCAACTCCAACGTCCTCCCCGGCCGCACCAAGCCCACGCCCACGGACGACCCGCTGGTCGCCCTGGCGGAGAAGGCACTGCGCGCGGCGCAGGACTCCCCGCAGGAGCCTCCCCGGGAGACCCCGGCGGCTGAGGCTGACGACCCGGCCCCGGTCGTCGAGACCCCGACCGCCCCGGTCGTAGAGCCTCCGGCTTCGGAGAGCCCCGCCCCCGCTTCGGAGAGCCCGGTCTCCGGCTCGGAGAGCCCCGCCCCCGAGCTCCCCGCCGAGACCACCATGGAGCTCCTGCTGCCGCACCCGCGCGGGGAAGCGGACGGCGAGCGGGACGGCGCCGACGAGACCCGTACGGAGCACAGCCGGGTCCCGGACGCGCCGGAGGCACTCGTCGCCGACGAGGAGCCCGTCACCGACAAGGGCCTGCCCAAGCGCACCCCGAAGATCACTGTTCCCACCCAGGCCCCGCGCCGGCTGACGAGTTCGGTCGACGCGGAGGCCCTCCGCCGCCGTCTGGGCGGCTTCCGCCGGGGGGCGGAGGCCGGATACCGCGAGGTGGAGGCGGAGATCGCGGAGAAGACGGGCCAGAACAAGGTTCCGGCACCCACGTCACCTCAAGAAGCACACGCACACGCCGAAGAAGACACGGGGGGCACAGTCGAGGAGGCAAGCAGTTGACCGCGCCCAGTACCTTCGGACTGAGCAGTGAAGCTCGTAACCTGCACTGGCTGTTGACCAACCTGGTGGAGGAGGTCCCCGGCATCCGGTCCGTCGCGGTCGTCTCCTCCGACGGCCTGCTCCTGCTCTCCTCGGACCCGGGCCGGAACAGCGAGGCGCGCCAGTCCCGCAGCGGCAAACCCACCGGCCCCCGCGGCTCCTCCGCGGACCTCGCCACCATCGTCTCCGGCATCGGCAGCCTCACCATCGGCGCCGCCAGGCTCATCAACTTCGGCGGGGTGAAGCACACCATGATCGCCATGGAGGAGGGCAGCCTCTTCGTGATGTCGATCAGCGACGGCTCCCTGCTCGGAGTCCACGGCTCCGCCGACTGCGACATGAGCGTGGTGGCCTACCACATGGCCCTCTTCGTGGGCCGCGCCGGACACGTCCTGACCCCCGAACTCCGCAGCGAGCTACGAAAATCGCTGGAGGAGTCGGAGTCGGCGGGGAGCACCCGATGACCAACGACCCGCGCCAGACGGAGCAGCCGCAGCCGCAGCAGCCCAAGAAGCAGCTCCCCGTTCGCGGCGGCGACCGCAAGCCCGCCCGCGTCCGGCCCTACTCGCTCACCGGCGGCCGTACCCGCTTCGGTCACGTCCTCCTCGTGGAGACGTTCGTGGCTGCCCTCGAAGCCCCCGAGGAGCGCAAGGAACTGACGAACAGTTCACTGAAGGCCACGGTCATGCCGGAGCTTAGGGCCATCGTCGAACTGTGCCGCCGTATGCGCACGGTGGCCGAGATCGCCGCGCTGCTGAAGATGCCGCTCGGCGTGGTCCGCGTGCTGCTCAGCGACCTCGCGGACCAGGGAAAGATCCGTGTGTACGGCACCGGTACCGCCCACGGTACGGGCCGTCCCGACCGCGCTCTGCTGGAAAGGGTGCTGAGTGGACTCCGTCGTCTCTGACGCCGCCTCCTCCTTTGGCGTCGCCCCGGCCGCCCCGGCCGCCCCGGTCACCCCGGCCGCCAGGCCGGCCACCGCTCTCGTCGAGCCCGACGAGCCCCTGCGGCCCTGGCAGACGGACCGCACCCGAGCCCCCATAGCCACGAAGATAGTGGTGGCGGGCGGCTTCGGCGTCGGCAAGACCACCCTCGTCGGCACCGTCTCGGAGATCGAGCCCCTCCAGACGGAGGCGCTGATGACCGAGGCGGGCGCGGAGACCGACGACCTCTCCGGCACGCCCGAGAAGACCACCACCACGGTGGCCATGGACTACGGCCGCATCACGCTCGACGACGACCTGGTGCTCTACCTGTTCGGCACGCCGGGCCAGCAGCGGTTCTGGTTCATGTGGGACGACCTGGTGCGCGGCGCGATCGGCGCGGTCGTCCTCGCCGACACCCGCCGCCTGAAGGACTCCTTCCCCGCGCTGGACTACTTCGAGAGCTGCGGGCTGCCGTACGTCGTCGCGGTCAACCACTTCGACGGCAGCGAGCTGTTCGAGCCCGCGGACGTGCGGGAGGCGCTCACGATCCCCGCGCACATACCTGTCATGATCATGGATGCGCGGCGCCGGATCTCGGTGATCGAGACCCTTCTGGCCCTGGTGGGCCACGCGCTCGACGAAACCCCCGAGTAGCTCTCGATCCCCCCTCCCGAGCAGTCCCCACCAAGGAGTCTCCCCGCATGCGGAAGATACTCGTCGTCGGAGCCGGTCAGTCCGGTCTCCAGCTCGCCCTCGGCCTCCAGTCGCACGGGTACGAGGTCACCCTGATGTCCAACCGGACGGCGGACGAGATCCGCTCCGGCCGGGTCATGTCGACGCAGTGCATGTTCCACGCCGCCCTCCAGCACGAGCGCGACCTCCAGCTGAACTTCTGGGAGTCCCAGGCCCCGAAGATCGCCGGACTCGGCGTCTCGGTCGCGGCCCCCGGCTCGCACGACCCCGGTCCGACGCAGCGCGCGATCGACTGGGTGGGCACCCTCGACGGGTTCGCGCAGTCCGTCGACCAGCGGGTGAAGATGGCCGGCTGGATGGAGACCTTCGCCCAGCGCGGCGGCCAGCTCGTCATCCACGGCGCGGCCGTCTCCGACCTCGACTACTTCTCCCGCGCCTACGACCTCGTCCTGGTCTCGGCGGGCAAGGGCGAGCTGGTGTCGATGTTCGCCCGCGACCCCGAGCGCTCCCCGTACACCGAGCCGCAGCGCGCGCTCGCGGTGTCGTACGTCCACGGCATGGGCCCGCGCCCCGAGCACCCGGACATGGAAGCGGTCCGCTGCAACCTCGTCCCCGGCGTCGGCGAACTCTTCGTCATGCCGACGTTCACCACCTCCGGCCGCGCCGACATCCTGTTCTGGGAGGGCATACCGGGTGGCCCGCTCGATGTCTTCAACGGCGTCAAGGACCCGGCCGAGCACCTCTCCCTGACCCTGGAACTCATGGAGAAGTTCACGCCCTGGGAGTACGCGCGGGCGACGAAGGTCGAACTCACCGACGCCGGCGGCACGCTGGCCGGCCGCTACGCGCCCACGGTCCGCAACCCGATCGGCCGGCTGCCCGGCGGCGGCCTGGTGCTGGGCGTCGCCGACGTCGTCGTCGCCAACGACCCGATCACCGGCCAGGGCTCCAACTCCGCCTCCAAGTGCGCGGCCGCGTACCTCGCGTCGATCCTCGAACACGGGGAGAAGGAGTTCGACGAGGAGTGGATGCGGGCCACCTTCGACCGCTACTGGGACACCGCCCAGCACGTCACCAAGTGGACGAACGCGATGCTGGCTCCGCCGCCGGAGCACATCGTGAACCTGCTGGGGGCGGCGGGGCAGCTGCCGGTTGTGGCTGATCGTTTCGCCAACGCGTTCAACAATCCGGCCGATTTCGAGAATTTCTTCTACGAGCCTGAGAAGACGGCGGCGTATTTGGCGGAGGTCGTGGGGGGCTAAAGGTTTGTGGGCGACTGCGGGCCGTCTGTGGTTTCTCGCGCAGTTCCCCGCGCCCCTTGAGGTTGGTCATCTGGGCGTACGGCTCCCAGGATCGGGTTCGACGCGATCGGGGAGATCTTGATCTTCTCGCCTGTTCTGGGGGCCTGGACCACCATTCCCTCGCCCATGTACATCGCCACATGGGTGGCCTCGGGGAAGTAGAGGACCAGGTCTCCGGGGCGCAGGTCGGCGAGGGGGATGCGCGGGAGCCTGGCCCACTGTTCCTGGCTGGTGCGCGGGATCGGGGTGCCGGCCTCGTTCCAGGCCTCCGAGGTCAGGCCCGAGCAGTCGTACGACTTCGGGCCCTCCGCGCCCCATTCGTACGGCTTGCCGATCTGGCGGACGGCGTAGCGCAGGGCCTCGCCGCCCTCCTGCGAGGGCTTGTGGTCGTCCTTGAGCGCGCCGGACGCCATCAGCTTCTCCTGCGCCTGCGCCACCCCGTCCTTCTCCAGCTCGGCGATCGCCGCCAGTTGAGCGGCGGTGAGGGAGGCGAGGAGTTTCTCCACGTCGTCCAGGCGGCGGCGGACGGCGTCGCGCTCCTTCTTCTTCCGTTCGGTGAGCGTGAGTTGGCGGTCGAGGGCCGTGCGCGCCTCGCGGGCCAGCCCGTCGGCCCTGCGTTCGCTGCCCTCCAGCCGGCCCACCGTCTCCGCCCGCTCCCGCGCCAGCCGGCCGATGACATGCCCCTGGTCCAGGGCCTGTTGCGGGTCGCGGGCGAGCAGCAGCCGTACGTACGGGGAGATGTCGGCGCTGTTCTGGTACTGCTGGCGGGCCAGCCGCCCGGCCGCGCCCCGGCTCTCGTGCAGCGTCAGCCGGGCCGCGGCCAGATCGGCGTCCAGCCGGTCGGTCTCGGTCTGCCGCTGCTTGAGGGCTTCCTCGGTGGCGTTGTAGGCCTCGGTCGCGTTCTCGGCCTCCCGGTACAGCCGCTGAAGGTCCGTCAGCAGCTCGGCCACCGTCCGCCCGCCGGGTGGCGCCGGGGCCGGGGTCGGACTCGGGGTCGGACTCGGGGTCGGGTCCGGCGGTTCCGGTACCGCCATGGCGACACCGCCCGCCAGAACGGCCTGCGCGGCCAGCGCCACCGTGGAGACCGTACAGGCCAGACGCAGCAGCCTTTCTGACATGTCATCACCTCCGCTGCGGGGGAGGCGGCCCGGGTGGCCCCTCGAACCCGCAGGGTGATAATGGGACATGTAGGAAGAAAGCGCTCGGCCGACTGCTCGGTTCGGCCCAGTCACGTCACCCTTCGGTGTCGTCCCGGCGCTTCTCCGGCGTGGTGGGTTCCGGTTTCGACCACGGCCACTTCAGGCGGCTGCCACCGGCCCCGCCCTCGGGGTCGTACGTGTACTTCCACCCCTGCGGGAGCCCGAGCCGCTTGCCGTGTCCGCGTGGCACCCGCCGGTACACCAGGACGGTCGGCGGGCCGCCCGCCGCGTCGGGGACCGGGATGCGGTACGTCTTCGGCGGATGCCCGGTCATGCCCAGCAGGACCGGCAGCACCCGGCCGTCCATCGGGCCGCCCTCGAAGGGGGTGTCTTCGCTCTTCACGGCACCAGTGTCGGTCAGCCCGCCGTGCTCAGCGCGTCCCGGACCAGTGCGGCGGTCTGCGGATCCCGGCCCGCGGTCACCGTGAGGACCGCCACGAACTGCTCCATCAGCCAGTCGCGCAGCTCCTCGGCGGGCGGCTCCTTGTCCTCGTCCAGCCAGATCAGCGAGGCCGCCTCGACCGCGGTGATCCACATCCGCACGGTCATCCGCAGCCGGGGGCCCGGGTCGGGGACGCCGAGATGGCTGTAGATGTGCTCGGCCGCGGACCGTCGTACGCCGTCCACGATGGCCGTCGTACGCGTAGTCTCCACCACGCTCCCACCCTGGAGCAGGGCGCTGAAGCCGGCGTCGTGACGGGCGACGAAGCCGAGGTAGCGGTCCAGGGCGCGGGCGAGGCGGGGGAGGAGGGGGCCGTCCTGGGGCTCGTCGAAGCACTGCCGGAGCTCTTCGGCGGCGGAGCGGAGGGCGGCTTCGTAGAGCTGCTGCTTTCCGCCCGGGAAGTAGCGGTAGACCAGCGGGCGGGAGACCCCGGCGGCCTCGGCCACGTCGTCCAGCGAGACGTCCTCGGGGAGCCGGTGGGCGAAGAGGGTGAGCGCCGCGTCGAGGAGCTGGCTTCGCCGCTCCTCGACACTTAGGCGCCGGTAGGCGGGGGCGGGGGGCATGGGTGAAGAGTAGTCCGGCCGTCGTTCGGGTGCGGGGGCGTGGGGGCTGGTCGCGCAGTTCCCCGCGCCCCTTCAGGTGGGGCAACCTCGCGCTTCTATGCCAGCAAGCCCGATGACCTCCACAGGCGGCGGCCTACGCCCCTGAGCACCCCTATGTCGTCCAGGAAGTCCGTCAGGCGTTTTGCGCCCGTCTGCATGACCTCGCGGCGGTGGGCGCTCGCCTTCACCTGGGCCATCGCCTCGCGCTTGTCCAGGCCTGCGTTCGTGTAGACCTCCGGGTTGACGAACGCGACCGAGAAGATCCTCGCGAACTCGCCGGACGTCACCCGGGTGAACTCCTGGGACCACTTCGGCGCGGTCAGCATCTGGCGGCGGAGTTCCTCGCGGGCGTACCGGACGTGGCGGGCCTCCTCGACCACGTGGATGCGGGTGACGCCGCGGATCAGGGGCTGCACGCGCTCGTCCGGGAAGGTCAGGCGCTGCATCCAGTCGAGGACCTCCTCGCCGAGCAGGGTCGCGGTGAAGGAGCCGGGCGTCGTGGAGACGGTCTTGAACAGGCGGCCCATGTTCTGGTGGACCCGGCTCACCGGGTACCAGGGGGTGCCGCCCTGGGCGATCAGCCGGGCGAACATCTTCGAGTGTCGGCACTCGTCCTCGATCTCGGTGAGCGCGTACCGCACATGCGCGCTCGTCGCCGCCTTGTCGTAGATGTGCCGTACGAGCAGCTGCATCAGGATGATCTCGAACCAGATCCCCAGCGAGGCCAGTGCCGCCGCCTCGTGCTGCGACAGCAGGATCCGCTGCTCCTCGCCCATCCGCTTCCACAGCGGAGTGCCGTACAGCGACACCAGCTCCGGCGGCCAGAACCACTTGCCCTCCTCGAAGGGCGCGTCCCAGTCCAGCTCCTTGTCGGGGTCGAAGGAGTGCCTGGCGGAGGAGGCGAGGAGCCGCTCGGCCACCTGTTCGCGGTCCTTGAGCAGCCCGAGCGCGTCGCGCAGGCCGTCCGGCGCGTCGGCATCCGTGAGGGTCGTCATGGCCCTTATGAGACTGCCTGTCAGCAAGCCCGTCAATCCCTCGGACGGGACTTGTTGACCCGGCGTCTACACCGAGCACCCCAGTCCCTCGGGCACCTCGCCCAGAACCGGCTCCGACGCCCCCGGCGGGAACGAGGTGCGCAGGGTGAAGGCGTACGGCGTCGGGCCGTTGGTGCGCAGATGCAGCAGGCGGGCCTCCGCCTCCGCGACCGTGGGGCGGTGGCCCGCGGGCACCCACCACAGGGTCGCCATCGCCTCCTGCACCCGCTCGAACCACTCGCGCCGACGGGAGAGCATCTCGCGGTGCTGCCCCTGGTACATGTACGCGGTCAGCGCGTTCGCGTCCCGCCACACCGACATGTTGACGATCAGCCACGCGTCGCCGAAGACGTCGATGTCGGTGGCGTCGCCGTCGTCCGACTGCAGGCGCCAGACGAACCCTTCCGCGGCGTCCGCGTCCGCGTTGACCGGGTCGAGCGCGTCGACGAAGTCCTTCAACTCCGGTGAGTCCAGCGGGAACCTGAGGCGGGCGATGTTGACCTGGGCGAGTTCGAAGGCGGCGGTGTCCGTGGTCTCTGTCCTCGTGGTGTCAGTCATGCGCGAACCGTAGGACGGACCTGTCGCCTCCCGAAACCCCCCGTCTCACGGAGCGAGCACCGCCTCCATCACCGTCCGCGCGATCGGCGCCGCCATCCCGCCCCCGGTGATCTCCCCGCGGTTCGCCGACCCGTCCTCCACCACCACCGCCACCGCGACACTCGGCTCGATGTCCCGCCGACCCTGCGCCCAGGAGACGCACCAGGCGTACGGCGTCCCGGCGTTGCCGATGCCGTGCTGCGCTGTGCCGGTCTTGGCGCCGACCCGGGCGCCGCGGATCGCCGCCCGCCGACCCGTGCCCTCGCGCACCACGTCCTCCATCAGCTCCCGCAGCCGTACGGCCGTCGAGGGGTACATCGCCTGTCGCGCGGAACGGGAACCGGCCGTGCCCACGACGGCGCCGCTCCGCCGCGTGGTCCGCTCCACCAGATACGGCTCGCGCACCTGGCCCCCGTTGGCCACCGCCGCCGACACCATCGCCATCTGCAGGGGGGTGGCCCGGGTGTTGTACTGCCCGATCGACGACAGCGCGAGCTGTGCCCGGTCCAGCGAGGTGTCGAAGGTGCTGGTGGCGACGGAGAACGGGATCCGTACGTCCGTGTCGTTGAAGCCGAACGCCTGCGCCGTGCGCGTCATCCGGGCCAGCCCCACCTCCACCCCGAGCTTCGCGAACACCGTGTTGCAGGACCACTCGAAGGCCTCCCGCACCGGAGCGTTCCGGCAGCCGTCACCCGAGTTCGTCAGCCGGGTCGTCGTCCCCGGCAGCCGGTACGGCACCGGCGAGTCGGTCGGCTCGTCCAGATCCGTGATCATGCCCGCGTCCAGCGCCGCCGCCGCGGTCACCACCTTGAAGGCCGACCCCGGCGGATACGTCTGCCGCACCGCCCGGTTCAGCATCGGCTTGTCGGGATCGCCGTTCAGCCGCTCCCAGGCGGCCTCGGCGCCCGGGTCGTTCCCCGACAGCAGCGAGGGGTCGTACGACGGGCTGGACACCAGCGCCAGCACCCGTCCCGTCGCCGGTTCCACCGCCGCCACCGCGCCCTTGCGTCCGTCGAGTGCCGCGTAAGCCGCCTGCTGGGCACGGCGGTCGAGGGTCGTCACGACGTTCCCGCCGGGCGGGCGGCTGCGCGTCACGTCGTTCCACAGCGGGAGCGGCGCGAGCATCGGGTCCACGCCGGAGAGGAGGTCGTCCTCGGCGTGCTCCAGGAACGTCGTCCCGTACTCCTGCGAGGCGAAGCCGGTCACCGGCGCGTACAACGGCCCGTCGCGGTACGTCCGTTCGTAGCGCAGCTGCTCTCCGGTGTCCCGGGAGCCGGTGACCGGGGCGCCGCCGACCAGGATGTCGCCGCGCGGCCGGCCGTAACGGGCGATGGACTCACGGCGGTTGGCCGGGTTGCCGTCGTATTCCGCCGACCGGACGACCTGCACGCGCAGGGCGTTGACCAGCAGCGCCAGCAGGAGCAGGGCGCAGAACACGGCGGCGTGCCGGATGTGCCGGGTCATCGCTGCGGTACCTTCCGGGTCAGGGAGCCGTGCACGCCTCCCGTGGTCAGGGGGCGGTGCTCGCCTCCCGTGGTCAGGGGGCGGTGCTTCCGTCGTACTGCCGTCGTGCCGAGTCGCTCACCCGGATCAGCAGCGCCACGATCGTCCAGTTGGTGACGACCGACGAACCGCCCTGGGCCAGGAAGGGCATGGCCATGCCGGTCAGCGGGATCAGACCGGTCACCCCGCCCGCGATCACGAACACCTGCAGCGCCACGATCGAGGCGAGTCCGACGGCGAGGAGCCGGCCGAACGGGTCGCGCAGCGCGAGGCCGGCCCGGTAGCCGCGCTCCACCAGCAGGCCGTAGAGCAGGAAGAGCGCCGACAGACCGGCCAGGCCCAGTTCCTCGCCCGCCGTCGCCAGGATGAAGTCCGACTTCACGGCGAAGCCGATGAGGACGGAGTGGCCGAGCCCCAGCCCGGTGCCGAGCACCCCGCCCGCGGAGAAGGCGAACAGCGACTGGGCCAGCTGGTTGGGCCCGAGGCCCGCGTCGATCGACGCGAACGGGTGCAGCCAGTCCTCGATCCTGCCGTGCACATGCGGTTCGAGCCGGCCGACGGCCACCGCGCCGAGTGCCGCGAGCAGCAGACCCACCGCGATCCAGCCGGTGCGGCCGGTGGCGACGTACAGCATGACCACGAACAGCCCGAAGAAGAGCAGCGAGGTCCCCAGGTCCCGCTCCAGGACCAGTACGCACACGCTCAGCAGCCAGATCGCGACGATCGGACCGAGCACCCGGCCGGTCGGCAGCTGCATGAACCAGATCCTCCGGCCCGCGTACGCCAGCGCCGTGCGGTTCGCCGCCAGGTACGCGGCGAAGAACACCGCGAGCAGCACCTTCGCGAACTCGCCCGGCTGGATGGAGAACCCGGCGATCCGGATCCAGATGCGGGCGCCGTTCACGGCCGGGAAGAGGATCGGCAGCATCAGCAGGGCGAGCGCGGCGACCACGCTGACGTACGCGTATCGCTGGAGCACCCGGTGGTCGCGCAGCGCCGCCACGACCAGGATGAACAGGGTGATGCCGAGCGTGGACCACATCAGCTGGGTGGGCGCCGCCCGGTCACCGGGCGTCGCCAGGTCCAGCCGGTAGATCAGCACCAGCCCGATGCCGTTGAGCAGCACACCGATCGGGAGGGGGAGTGGGTCGGCGTAGGGGGCGCGCAGGCGCACGGCGAGATGCGCGAGCAGCGCGAGCACGCCGAGCCCGGCGCCGTAGCCCGCGGCGCCGGGCGGGAGGGTGCCGTGCTGGGCGACGCCGACCGCGCAGTAGCCGTACACGGACAGCAGGACGGCCACGACGATGAGGGCGAGCTCGATGCCGCGGCGCCGGGGGAGGCGTACGGCGGGTCCGGGTGCGCCGGCCGCGGTGATCGAGGTCGCGGCTTCGACTCCTGCACCTGTCCCGGCTCCGGCGCTCGTCATGTTGCTCCGGCTCTCGTCATGTCCGGAACCTATCCAAATGAGAGCTCTTGTGAGCCTTGGGTGTGAGGGTGTGTCAGCACCAGCGCGGAGCCTCGCCGATGTTGTCGATGTAGCGGGCCGCGCCCCAGGCCCAGGTGCCGTCGGTGAGGAGGTACCAGAGCGGGTTGCCGTCGACTCTCTGTCCGGGGGTCTTGCAGAAGATCGACACGATCTCGCCGCGGTGCACGGAACGGATCACCTGGCTGGCCCGGGTGGGCTTGCTGCGCAGGAGCAGGGTGTTCGCGGTGACGCGGCCGCGGTAGAGGCCCTGGGTGTTGTCGTGGCCGTTCTGGTTCCACTGGTCGCCGCCGTCCCCGCCCTGGCCGCCGCCTTGGTTCCAGTGGCCGTTGCCGCCACCGTCACCGCCGTTTCCATTACCGCCGTTTCCGCTTCCGTTACCGCCGCCGTCGCCGCCTTGGCCGCCGCCCTGGTTCTGCCAGCTGCTGCCGTTGCTGTTGCCCGGGTTGTTGCTGTTCCCGTTCCCGTTCCCGTTCCCATTCCCGTTGGTGTTGCTGTTCCCGTTCCAGTCGCTGCTGTCCCCGCCGCCGCCCTGGCCGCCCTCGTCCCAGGCGCTGGAGCCTGGGTCGCCGCTGCCGCCGTTCCAGTCGTCGTCGGCGGTGGCGGGGGTGACGGCGGCCGCGGTGACCAGTGCGCCGACGGCGGTCGCCAGGGCGAGGCGGGTAAGGGCGGGGCGGCGCAGGGACATGGCAATACCTCCACGAAGAGGATGAAACCGGCTCAGAAGCTGACTTGACGCCAGATTAGGAGCGGCTCGCGCGTGTCGCCCGTCACGCTGCGCCATCGGGGAGGTTCGGTGCCTGAGACAGCGTCAGCGTGGCCACCGCCCCTCCCTCCGGCGCGTTGGTGAAGGCCAGCGCGGCCCCCAGAACCTCCGCCTGGCCGACCGCGATGGTCAGCCCGAGCCCGTGCCCCCTCGCCCCGCCCTCCGTACGGAACCGCTGCGGCCCGTGCGCGACGAGGTACTCCGGATAACCGTCCCCGTGGTCCCGTACGGTGACCACCGGCCCGTCCACCATGAGGACGACGGGCGCCCGCCCGTGCCGGTGCGCGTTGGCCACCAGGTTGCCGAGCACCCGTTCGAGGCGCCGCCGGTCCGTCTCGACCCGTACGTCCCGTACGACCCTGATCTCCGTGTCGGCTCCCGACGCCCGTACGACCCGCCGGGCCAGTGCGCCCAGTTCCTCGGTGTCCAGCTCCAGCCGTTCCCGCCCGGTGTCGAGCCGGGAGATCTCCAGCAGGTCCTCGGTGAGGGTGCGCAGCGCGGCCACGCGGTCGCGCACCAGCTCCGTCGGCCGGCCCGGCGGCAGCAGCTCGGCCGCCGCGTGCAGCCCGGTCAGCGGGGTGCGCAGCTCATGGGCCACGTCGGCGGTGAAGCGCTGCTCGCTCAGCAGCTTGCTCTGGAGGGTGGCCGCCATGGTGTCGAGGGCGGCGGCGACCGCGCCCACCTCGTCCTGCGGCCGTCCCCGCTGCCTGGCCCGGGGGTCGTCGACGCGTGCGTCCAGATCACCGGCGCTGATCCGCCGGGCCACCCGCGCGGTGGTGTGCAGCCGACGGGTCACCCGGGTCACCGCGAACGCCCCGACCAGCAGCGTCGCGCCGATCGCCAGCCCCGCGGACCACAGGATCGCGGAGTCGAGCGCCTCGATGGTGCGGGCGCTCTGCGCGTAGTCGACCCGCACGGCGAGGGCTCGTCCGCCGTCGGCCGGACCGGCCGCCCACATCGTGGGGCGCCCCCGGGTGTCGGCGACCATCGTGCCGCGCTCCCCGGCCAGCGCCAGCGCCCGCAGCGAGGCGGGCAGGTCGGGCGGGTCGACGTCCGCACCCGAGCCGAGGGTGTCCCCGGCCTCGAACGCCTCCGTCGCATCCGCCAGCCGGGACAGCGCGAGGTCACGGGCCTGGCCGACGGTCTGGTTCGTCACCGACACGTGCACGAGGACACCGAGCAGGGCGGCGAGAGCGCAGCACATCACCGTGATGAACACGGCGGCCTTCAGCGCGAGCGTGCCGGCCCACCGGGGGAGCGCGAGCCTCATCGGCCGCTCGCGGAGGCGGTGACGGAGGCGCTGGGAGAATCACTGGGAGAGGTCCGCGGACCGCCGATGCGCAGCATCTCGTCGTGGGTGAGCAGCATGGCGTGCTGCTGCTGGTCCCAGGTCCACTGCAGGCGGTACTCGTAGCCGGCGACCTCCGAGGGGGACCGGATGATCACCGACCGGCCGGCCAGTTCGACGCCGCTGACCGCATCCTCGTAGTGCATGACCTGGACGAGCTTGTGGTCGCGGACGGTGTACACGCGGACGGCGGTGAGGTTGCCGGGCAGTTGCCGGATGCCCAGGGTCATGTCGTCGTGCCCGTCGCCGGTCAGATCGCGGTAGTACGCCTTCAGGACGGGGCACTCGCGCCCCGCGGCGCCGCTCTTCCCGCAGTAGGTCATACGCCGGGCGGTCTCCTCGTAAGCTCCCGGGCCGTAGTCGCCCGGGTGCGCGGCGATCTCCGCGCGGACGACGGCGACCGGATCCACCTCGTGGATGTCCCCGTCGGGCACCGTGACGCCCTTCACCACCTCGGTCTCCAGCTCGCCGATCTCGAAGGCCGGGCTGGAGGCGGGGGTCAGCCCGGGCCAGAGCCGGTCCGGGCTGATCGCGGTCGGTGTGGCACCCGCGCCCTGCAGCCCGCCCGCGTCACCGCAGGCCGCGGCCGCCGAGGCCAGCAGGGCGGCTGCGGCCACGGCGAGGGCGACACGGGTGGGGCGACTGGGCGGCACGGGACTCCTGAGGTGCATGGCGATGCGGGGCCCCGTACACCTTATTCGTAGGGAAGTCCTTTTTACGGGCCGGGCAGCGGGTGGGTGAGCGGGGCGGAAGGACGGGAGAGGAAACGATTGTGCATGGTCATTCGGCGCAGGGTCATTCGGCCAGCTCCTCCAGCAGCCTCGCCGTCGGCAGTCCCGCCCGCAGGTACTCCACGAACAACTCGTTGTGCAGGGCCCAGGGCGAGCGCCGCGACCGTATCAGCCGGATCGCCTCGTCGGCCGGGTGCCCCCGCCTCATCAGCGTATGGGCGACGACCAGCCCCGACCGGTTGTACCCGCTGTAGCACCGTACGAGGATGCTCCGCCCCTGGTCCAGGGCCTCGCCCGCGGCCTGCGCCAGCCGGATCACCCCCGCGAGCTGGGTGCCGTCCAGCGGCCCGTCCGGAATCGGCCACACATGATGCACCACACCCGGGTCGGGACCGTGTTCCGACCGGGCCCGGGTCAGTGTCTGGACGAGATCGAACTCGTCCCGCACCACGGCGAGGGCCGGTTGCCCGGAGGGCCCCCGGTACTCGTGACAGCCCATCCACAGCCCCGGCACGATCTCGTCCCACGGACGGTCCGGAGCCGGTACGTCGGGTTGCTTTCTGCGGGTCCGCAACGGCGCCTCCCCACGCGCGCTCCCTGAGAGCCTGAGCCCTATGACCTGCCCAACTCCTCCCCAAGGTAACCGCCTTCTTGCCCTCGCGGCATCCTGCCTGTTCCCATGGTCATAGGGGTGATGACGCATGACCGAACTACGCGTCGTACCGACCTGGCGGCATGGCCAGGAACGGCTCTACGTCTGTCTCACCGACGGCAGGAACATCGCCTGGTACGACCGTGAGGCGGCCAGGATCAACCTGCTCGCCGACGACCGCCGGGACGACGTCCTGGAGGCGCTCGGCCCCTTCCTGACCGGCGCCTTCACCGTCGGCCCGCCCCCGGTGCCCACCCCCGCCGAGCTGGCCCGGCTCGCCCTCCACCCGGACGACGACCTCGCCCCCAACCGCCCCGGCGAGGCCCTCCTGGTCTCCCTGGACCGCGACCCGCCCCCCGCCCACCGCCTACGGCCCGACCCGCGCCGCCACGCCCTCACCGCCGAACAGACAGTCGGCGACGCCCTGGACCGCCTCGACGGCGCCGGCTGGCACACCCTGCACTCGATCCCGCTCCCCGGCGGCGACCGCCTCCACCACCTGGCGATAGGACCCGGCGGCCTGTTCTCGATCCACTCCCTCTACGCCCGGAAACAGCGTGTCCGCATAGCCGACCCCCACATCACCCTGGGCCGCCGCGACCCCGCCCCCCTCCTGCGCCGCCTCCGCACCGACGCCGCCCGCGCCTCCCACGCCCTCACCGCCGAGGTCCACGCCGTACTGGCCCTGGTCGCCCCCACCGAGGTCACCTTCACCACGGCGCCCCGCGAGGTCCGCGTCCTCACGGCCCCCGAGCTCGACAACTTCACCCGCCTCGGCGGAGTCCTGAAACCGGCGGACGTCGAGGCCCTCCACGCCATGGCCAGAGACCGCAACACCTGGACCCACCTGTAACCCCACCCTGTCCGGGCCGACAAAGTGGTGATCGAGTCTCAGCGACACGCCGTGTATGCGGCGTGTCGCTGAGACTGAGCGCACACTCGCCTCTCGCCGCGCGGGGATTCACGGCACCGCCCCCGCCCGCCCCTCGTCGAACACCGGCGCCAACAGATCCCCCCACTCCCGCACCCGCTCCACGACCTCCCCCACCCCCAACACCACCGGCCCCGCGTCCCCCGACTCCACGACTTCCCCCACCTCGTCCCACCGCACCGGCGCCGACACCAACGGCTCCTCCCGAGCCCGCAAGGTGTATGCCGTGGCCGTCGTCTTCCGCGCCGCGTTCTGACTCCAGTCCACGAACACCTTCCCCGCCCGCAGACTCCGCGTCATCCGATGCAGCACCAGCCGGGGCATCGCCCGCTCCGCCTCCACCGCCAGCTGCTTCGCGTACTCGGTGACCCGCTCCGACGACGCCCCCCGCACCGCCGCCACCAGATGCAACCCCTTCGACCCGGACGTCTTCACATACGCCTCGATTCCGTCCCCCGCCAGCCGCTCCCGCAGCCACAGAGCGACCTCACAGCACTCCACCACCCCCGCCGGCGCCCCCGGATCGAGATCGAAGACCAGCCGATCCGCCTGCCCGGGATCCTGGATCACCCACTGGGGCGTATGGAACTCGGTCACCAGGTTCGCCGCCCACACCAGGCTCGCCAGATCCTGCACGAGTACCATCCGGGCCGGCCCCTCCGAGCGCGGCACCTCGGCCGTGGTCACCCACTCGGGCGTCCCCGGCGGCACGTTCTTGGCGAAGAACACCTGCCCTCCCGGCCCGTCCGGATACCGCAGGAAGGACAGCGGCCGGTCCCGCAGATGGGGGAGCAGGACCTCGGCGACCGTGACGTAGTAGTGCAGCACCTCGCCCTTGGTGAAGCCGGTCGCCGGATACAGCACCTTCTCCAGATTGCTGAGCGCGAGCCTCCGCCCCTCCACCTCTGTGATCGGCGTCATACGACGAGAATCACACGAAACCGCCTCCTTCGGCGGTTCTCCGGTTCGTGCTCGGCTCGGCGGAATCGCGTTGGCGTGCGGGACGGGCGGTGACCGCCAGTAGCAGGGCTGTCGCCAGGCCGAGCGCGCCTGCTGCGAGGAGTTGCACCCGGTAGTCGAGGATCGCGACCATGGCCGTGCCCGCGAGGAGGGCGAGAGCGGTCGGCGCGAAGGCCAGCGTGTTCGCGGTGGCGGCGACCCGGCCGAGGAGTTCGTCCGGTGTTTCCTTCTGGATCGTGGTCAGTGCACCGATGAGCGGCCACGGCAGGCCCAGGCCGATGAGCAGGCTGCCGAGCAGTACGACCGGGACGAGGTCGGTGAGCCGGGCCAGGACCCCGAGCGTGAAGAGAGCCGACCCGATCGCCGAGAAGGCGCGGACTGGAAGGCGCCGAAGGAGCGTGCCCGCCGCCAGGCCGCCGGCGACGGATCCGAGTCCCTGCACGGAGTTGAGCACGCCGGCGAATGCCGCGGGTCGGTGCAGTCCGATGTCGAGCAACGCGTATGTGGCCGTGCTGCTGAGGCTTGATGCCGCCATGGCGCAGCCACCCGCCATGACCAGGGACCGCAGCGTCGGATGCCCCCACAGGTGGCGCACCCCTTCCACGGTCTCGGCGGTCCAGTTCCGCCGTGACCGGTGTGAAGGGGCGGGCTCGCGCACCTTGATCAGGCTGAACGCGATGGCGCCCAGGAGGAAGGAGAGTGCGTTCAGCAGAGCGACGGTCGGGCCGCCGAGAACGGTGAAAAGACCCGCACCGACCAGCGGGCCGAGCAGTTTGTTGCTCTCGATCGCGGTCCGGACCAGGCCGTTGAAGTCTCCACGCAGTTCACTTGCGATGGCTGACGCGATCAGCGCGGTTTCGGCGGCGTCCATGAGCACCGTTCCCACGCCCACCATGGTCAGTGCGGTGAAGAGCAGCCAGACGTCCTGCGATGAGCGCACGGCGACTGGCGCTGTCATGACAATGGCCAGAGTCAGGCTCGTGGCGATCAAGAGTGTGCGACGGCGCATCCGGTCGGCCAGAGTGCCGATGACGGGTCCCGCCAGGGTTGGCGCCCAGGAGCAGAAACCCACCAGGGCGGCAAGGCTGTTGGAGCCGGTGAGCTCCTTCACCCAGACCCCGGCGGCCAGAAGCATGGCTGAGTCCCCGAAGCCGGAGATGGTTACCCCCGCCATGTAGACGCGTGCATTGCGATCCCGCAGCACCGTGAGCAAGCCGACAGCCATGCCCGCCCCTTCGTGACGTCGCTTCGGGTTCTCGGCACCCTACCCCCAACGATTTCGTTGGGGGTAGCTCACGGCTGTGGGGACATGCGCTTTACTTGCTGGAGTGACCGACGTGGACCCCGTCCTGAGAGCACTCGCCCACCCCTTGCGGCTGCGGATGCTCACGCTCATGTGGCCCGGACCGATGTCCGCCGCCGAACTCTCCCGGGAGCTGGGCACCTCTCATGCCCTGGCCAGCCGGCACCTTCGGAATCTGGACGCCGTCGGCCTGGTCGAACTGGCCGAGGAACGCACCCGTCGTGGAGGCAGGGAACGCCGGTACCGCACCGTCCATGGTTCACCGCTGTCCGACCGCAAGGACGGCACGCAACTGCTGGGAGCGGCTTTGGCTCACACGCTCAAGGAGCGCGCCGTGCGCCGGCATCCGGAAGGCAGGGGGGTGACGGTCGACGCGGAGCTGTGGGTGGAACCGGCAGCGTGGGACGCGGCCCGGGAGAAGCTCGCCGACATCGCGGCCGAACTCCACGACGCCGCCCGCCCACCTCGCTCACCTGGCACGATTCCCGTCGGCATGAGCTTGATGGCCTTCCCCATGAAGGAGGCGCCGTCCGGCGGCGCGCATGAGGAGTCCGATTCCTGAACCCGCTGCTCCCTTGTCACGAGGCTCGTGTGGGGCGACGTCCTTCCCTCTTGCCGGTGAGGGCCTGGAGCAGTTCCCCGCGGGTCATCGATGAACGACCGGGAATGTCCGCGTCCGTTGCGAGCCGGTAGAGCTCGGCCTTGTTCAGCCCTTCCAGTTCCGAAACCTTCGAGGACTTCGCGGTCTTTCCCGCCGTACGCCCCGCGCGTCTTTCGGTCGCTGCCTTCAGCGGTGTCGGAGGACTCGTGCTCGCGGCTTTCCGCGCTCCCTTGCCGCTTCCTTTCCTTGTCGTCTCGGCCTGCTCGACGCTGGCCCGCAGCGCGTCCATGAGGTCGATGACGTTGGTGGAGCGCGGCGGCGGCTCGCCCTTCTCCACCGTCTGCCCCGTGCGCTTGGCCTCCATGAGCTGGAGCACCTTCTCCTGGTAGGTGTCGTGGTATTCCTCCGGATTCCAGTCGATGCTCAGCGCCTCGACCAGCTGCACCGCCGTCTGCAGCTCCTTGTCGGCGACCTGTGTCTCCTCCGGGAGGCTCCCGATCTCCCGGTGAGGGTCGCGGACCTCGTCCGCCCAGTGCATGGTGTGCATCGCCAGGACGTCACCCTCGGCCTTCACGGCAACCAGGTACTCGCGGTTGCGCATGACGACGGTGGCGATACCGACCTTGTTCGCCTGGGCCAGGGCACTGTGGAGCAGGGCGTAGACCTTGGCGTACTCCTTGCCCTTGGGTGCCAGGTAGTAGGTCTTGTCGAAGAAGACCGGCTCGACCTGGTCCAGGTCGACGAACCCGGTGATCTCCAGCGACTTGGACTGGCCAGGGGCGATCTCGTCCAGTTCCTCCGGCTCGACGACCACGTACTCGTCCCCCATGTCGAAGCCCTTGACGATCTCCTCCATCGGGACTTCCTCACCGGTGCGCTCGTTGACCCGCTTGTTGCGCACGCGGTCGGACGTTCCGCGCTGGAGCTGGTTGAAGCGGATCGTGTGGCTTTCCGTCGCTGTGAACAACTGCACCGGCAGGGCGACGAGCCCGAATGAGAGAGCACCGCTCCAGACAGCTCGGGCCATGGCTTTCCCACCTCCTGTTTTCCCATGGCACCTCCCCCGGCCGCAGATCGCATCCCGGCATGCGCCACCTGGACGGTCCGGCGGACGAGGCGTGGTCAGCAACCTCGTCCTGTGGGTCCTGGTCTTCCTGGCCGTGCTGGGGTGGGTTCCGTCCGGGCTCTGGCCCAGCCCAGCACACCGCAGGCCTCGTCATGCCGCCTCCTCCAACGCCCCCTCCTCCTTCACCACCCCCCGCTCACCAGGCCCAACCCGTCCCGGAAACAGCACCAACCCCGCCCCCGCCCCCAACCCCACCGCGGCCGCAAGCGGGAACCGGCCCCCGTAGGCGAACCCATGCCCCGCGAAATACGTCAACGCCCACACGCTCACCCCGATCCCCGCCCACATCCGCCACGCCGCCGCACCCCGGAGCCCGGCGTCGGGCCGCACCCGCGCTCCCCACCCCCCGAGCCACCGCTCCAGCGGCCGCAGCGCCCGGAGTACGCCCGCCAGAACGACGCCGAGCACCACCAGCCACGGCACCCGAAGCGCCCACCAGGCCGCTGAGCCGTAGCCGGGTTCGGGTGCGAGGCCGGTCAGATAGAAGGCGGCGGCCACCACCAGCACCGGCAGCATGTGCCACAGGTACAGCGTCATGCTCGCCGCCCCCAGCCCCCGCACGGCCCGCCACACCCACGCCCGCTCCAGCACCCGCCGCATGCCCGGCGCGACGAGCAGACTCACCCCGACCTGCGCCACCGCCCACGCCAGCATGGCCACCGACGGCGGGTTGGTGTTGCTGGGGTGCTGTCCGGTCACCAGGATCAGGCTGACGGGGAAGGGCCCGAGGCCGACGAGCAGGGCGAAACCGGCCCCACCCCCCACGGCCATGGCCAACGGCACCGCCCGTCGCCCCCCGCCCAGCGGCCCGTCCCGCCAGCAGAAGCCGAGCTGGTAGACGACACCCCACACGAGCAGGTAGTTGAGCGCCCCCACCGCTTCCGCATACGGCCCGTCGACGGTCGCGACCAGCGTGCCGACCCCGAGACCGACCGCCCCCATCGCCACCGGGACCCGCGGTCCCCACCGTCGGTGCAGGGCGTGCAGCGCCGGAGTCAGGCCGCTGAGCAGCAGATACACCGGCAGGAACCAGAACTGCATCGCCATCGCCCAGCCCACCAGAGCGAGCGTCACCGGATCCACGCCGAGCGCCGAGCAGACCCCGACGGCGAAAAGCACCAGCCCGCTGTACACCGCCACCGGCAGCAGCAGCCGTATCGCCCGGCCGCCGACCCACCCCGCCGCCGTCGCCCCGCCGGCTCGTGCCCGTGCCCATGACCCGCTCGCGGCATGCCCACCCGCCAGGAAGAACAGCGGCATGATCTGGAAGCCCAGGGTCAGCCACTGCGTCCAGGGCACGGTCGCCAGCAGCTCCGGCGCGGTGATCTCCCCGTCCGGGTGCCGGACCAGCCCCGTGATCAGCCAGTGGCCCACCACGACGAGCGCGATCGCCCACGCCCGCAGAAAGTCGACGTACCGGTCACGTTCCATGCTTCGCATGGTGCAGCCCGCTCAACTCCCGCACACCCAAAGGTCCTTCTCGCAACCAACCTGTGCCCGGGACGACATCGTCCGCCATTCCCTTCTCGCCCCACCCGGCTTCCCCGGACGACCTCCCGCAGGCCATCTTGACGGCACTGATGTTACCGGTAACATCGATGCTCGTCGGAGTAGCACACCCCTGCCCACACCGTCGTGGGCCGTCCGCCCCTGGAGTCCGCGTGACCGACCAGCCCACGCGGCAGCGGCGTACCCCGCCGGTGCCGGGACCGCCGGACAGCCCTGTCCTCCCTGTCTTCAGCACCGCCGCCGTCGTCGCCGCCTGCGCCGCCTTCGCCCTGATGGGCGCGCTCCAGGCCTTCTACGGGCCCGCCATTCCTGCCCTGCGTGAGGAGTTCGGCCTCTCGCCGTCCACCACCGGGCTCGCCCTGAGCGCCCACTTCGTCGGGGGAGTCGCGGGAGTCCTCCTCTTCGACCGGCTGTACGGCCGTATCGGCAACCGGCGGCTGCTCGGCACCTCGTACCTGCTGATGGCGACCGGCGCGGCGGGCTTCGCTCTCGCGCCGGACTGGGCCGCAGCCCTCGGCGCCGCCCTCCTCGCCGGCCTCGGCGCCGGTGGGGTCGACTACGGGCTCAACCAGCTCTTCGCCGTCGGCTTCGGCCACCGTTCCACCGCGATGCTCAACATCCTCAACGCCCACTTCGGCATCGGTGCGATCCTCGGCCCCGCCCTGATCGGCACGGTCGGCGCCGACCGCTACCCGGCCGTCTTCCTCGCCTTCGCCCTCGTCACCCTGCCCCTGCTGCTGTGCCTGCGCGGCGTACGCGACCACGTTCCGCAGCACGTCGGCGGCGACACCGCCGACGCGCCCGCGCCCGCCCGCCGCGCCCTGCGCTCCGTACTGGCCGTCTTCGTCGCCCTCTACGTCCTGCACGTCGGCATCGAGGCCGGCGTCGGCGGCTGGGAGCCCACCCACCTGGAGACCGTCGGCTACGGCGCCGGTCTCGCCGCCACCGCCACCTCCGTGTACTGGCTGATGATGACGGTCGGCCGCTTCCTCGTCGCCCCGCTCGCCCTGCGCTTCTCCGCCCAGGCCATCATCACGGTCTCCTGCGCGGGCATGACGGTCTGCCTGCTGCTGGCCGCCGTACCGGACCTCGCGCCGTACGCCTACGCGGGCGTCGGCCTCTTCATCGCGCCGATCTTCCCGACCGGCCTGCCCTGGCTCAACCGGGCCGCGCCCCACGCCCGACGCGCCGGCGCCCTGGTCATCGCCGCCTCCCTGGCGGGCGGTGTCGCCGCGGGCCCCTCGCTCGGCAAGGTCATCGAGTGGTCGGGCGTACGCGCCGTACCGCTCCTCCTCGCCGCGGTGTCGGCCGTGTGCCTCGCCGCGACGCTGTGGCTGACCCGCGCGACCCGCACGGCCGCCCTCTGACCGGCCCCAACGTCCCACCCGTACCGAAGGGAACCCGCATGCCCGCCCTGACCACGACCTCCGACGGTTTCCTGCTGCACGGCGAGCCGTTCCGCATCCTCTCCGGCGCCCTCCACTACTTCCGCATCCACCCCGACCACTGGCCCGACCGCCTCCGCAAAGCCCGCCTGATGGGCCTGAACACGGTCGAGACCTACATCCCCTGGAACCTCCACGAACCCACCCCCGGCATCCTCGACCTGGACGGCATCCTCGACCTCCCCCGCTTCCTCCGCCTCGCCCAGCAGGAGGGACTGCACGTCCTCCTCCGTCCCGGCCCCTTCATCTGCGCCGAATGGGACGGCGGCGGCCTCCCCTTCTGGCTGACCTCCGACCCCGACATCCGCGTCCGCACCAGCGACCCCCGCTTCACCGACGCCTTCGACAGCTACCTCGACCTCCTCCTCCCCGCACTCCTCCCGCACATGGCGGCGTCGGGCGGCCCGGTCATCGCCGTACAGGTGGAGAACGAGTACGGCGCGTACGGCGACGACACCGCGTACCTCAAGCACGTGGAGAGCAGCCTCCGCTCCCGCGGCATCGAGGAACTCCTCTTCACCTGCGACCAGACCGACGGCGACCACCTCGCCCACGGCACCCTCCCCGGCGTCCTCGCCACCGGCACCTTCGGCAGTCGCGTCGACACCTCCCTCGCCCGCCTCCGCGAACACCAGCCCGAAGGCCCCCTGATGTGCTCGGAGTTCTGGATCGGCTGGTTCGACCACTGGGGCGGCCCGCACCACGGCCGGGACGCCGCGGACGCCGCCGCCGACCTCGACCGACTCCTGGCCGCGGGCGCGTCGGTCAACATCTACATGTTCCACGGCGGCACCAACTTCGGCTTCACCAACGGCGCCAACCACCACCACGCCTACGCGCCCACCATCACCTCGTACGACTACGACGCCCCCCTCACCGAGAGCGGCGACCCGGGCCCGAAGTACCACGCCTTCCGCGAGGTGATCGCCCGTCATGCCGGCGTTCCGGACGAGCCCGTACCCTCTCCGTCTCCCAAACTGCCCCTCACCACCGTCGAGTTGACCCACCGCCTCCCCCTCTTCCAGCGGCTCGGGCACGACGGCGTGCACTCCGCCGATCCCGTCACCGCCGACGAGCTCGGCCGGCGCGCCGGACACGTCCTCTACCGGACCACCGTGCCCACCTCCGGAACCGGCCTGCTCCACTTCGAGGGCGGAGTCGGCGACCGCGCCCAGGTCTTCCTCGACGGCGCCCCCGTCGGCGTCCTCGAACGCGAACGCTACGACGAGACGCTCCCCCTCCACGTCCCCCGCCCCGGTGCCGTCCTGGACGTCCTGGTGGAGAACATGGGCCGCGTCAACTACGGCCCCCGGATCGGCGTCCCCAAGGGCCTGCTCGGCCCGGTCACCTTCAACGGCGAGGCCCTGCACGGCTGGGACTGCCACCCCCTCCCCGTGGACGACGTACCGCCCGCCGTCGCCTTCGCCCCGGCGACCACGCCCACCTCGGCCGAACCCGCCTTCCACAAGGGCACGTTCGAGGTGGCCGAACCCGCCGACACCTTCCTCTCCCTCCCCGGCTGGACCAAGGGCCAGGCCTGGATCAACGGCTTCAACCTGGGCCGCTACTGGAACCGGGGCCCCCAGCACACCCTCTACGTCCCGGCCCCCGTCCTCCGCCCCGGCACCAACGACCTGGTCCTCCTCGAACTCCACGGCACCACCACCCCCAGGGCCCACCTCATGGACACCCCCGACCTGGGCCCGACGACCCCCTGACGCCCACGGGTCGTGGCGACGGGCCCGCCGCACCGCCACGACCCAGACCCCGACCCACCCCCGGGCCGCAGGCGCCCCGCGCGACGCCGCTTCGACCCACCCCGCCAACCCGGAGCCCGCACACCCGATGCCCCACCACCACATCCAGGTCCCCACCCCCTCCGCACCCCCGCTCCACGACCACCTCCCCTTCTCCGACGCCCCGACCGCCCCCGACCCCATCGCCGTCACCAGCCGCTGGCTCACCCGCGCCGGCCGCCCCTGGTTCCCGGTCTCCGGCGAGTTCCACTACTCCCGCCACCCGGCCGCCCACTGGGAGGAGGAGCTCCTCAAGATGAAGGCGGGCGGCGTGACAGCGGTCGCCTCCTACCTCATCTGGATCCACCACGAGGAGACCGAGGGCGACCTCCGCTTCGACGGCGACCGCGACCTCCGCCGCTTCGCCCGGCTCTGCGCCCGCCACGGCCTGGACTTCATCCCCCGCATCGGCCCCTGGTCCCACGCCGAGGTCCGAAACGGCGGCCTCCCCGACTGGGTCATGGCCCGCACCCACGCCCCCCGCACGAACGACCCGTCGTACCTCACCGCCGTACGCCCCTGGTTTGAAGCCATCGCGGCGCAACTCAGCGGCCTGGACCGCGCGTCCGGCGGCCCGATCGTCGCCATCCAGATCGAGAACGAGCTGTACGACCAGCCCGACCACCTGCTGACCCTGAAGCAGCTGGCCCGCGAAGCCGGCCTCGACGCACCCCTGTGGACCTCGACGGCCTGGGGCGGAGTCCAGCTCCCCGGCGACGAGCTGCTCCCGCTCTACGGCGGCTATACCGAGACCTTCTGGACGGAGCACGACGGCGGCTGGCCCGACACCTGCCGCAAGCACTTCTTCTTCACCCACCAGCGCGACGACGAGGGCATAGGCGCCGACCTGCGTCCCACGACCGTACGCGGCACCGACCCCGCGGCCTACGCGGACCGCTTCCCCTGGGCCACCTGCGAACTGGGCGGCGGCATGGCGGTCTCCTACCACCGCCGCCCGCGCGTCGACGCCGCCGACATCGGCGCCCTCGGCCTCACCAAGATCGGCTGCGGCTCGGTCTGGCAGGGCTACTACATGTTCCACGGCGGCACGAACCCGCTGGGCGCCCTCACCACCCTCCAGGAGTCCCACGCCACCGCCTACCCCAACGACCTCCCGGTCCTGACGTACGACTTCCAGGCCCCGCTCGGCGAGTACGGCCAGTACCGGCCGTCGTACGACGAACTCCGTCTCCAGCACCTCCTGTTGGCCGAGTTCGGCGAGCGGATCGCGCCCATGGAGTCGGCACTGCCCGCCGACGGCCCGGGCGGCCAGCACGACAACACCACCCTCCGCTGGGCGGTCCGCACCGACGGCCGGGCCTCCGGGTTCCTCTTCGTCAACAACCACCAGCCGCACGAGCCACTGCCGGCCCACCAGGGAACCACCTTCACGGTCGCCTTCCCCGACGGCGAGCCCCTCACCCTCCCCACGACCCCCGTCACCGTCCCCTCCGGCGCCTACTTCTGCTGGCCCCTGCGCCTGGACGTGGCCGGCCTCCGCCTCGACTGGGCCACCGCCCAGCCGGTCTGCACGGTCGCCGACGAGGACGGCCGTACGGTCCTGGTGCTCGCGGCGACGGACGGCATCGAACCCGAACTCGCCCTGGACGCACGGTCGGTGGGGACGGTCACCGGACCGGGAACCGTACGGCGGGAAGCCGGCCGGGTCCTGATCACCGGCCTGCGCCCGGGCGCCGACGCCCTCGTGGAGACGGAGACCGCCGACGGCAGCCGCGTGGCCCTGCTGGTCCTGGACGCGACGACGGCCCGTACGGCCTACAAGGGCCGGGCGTGGGGAGCGCCGCGCCTGATCCTGTCCCCGGACGGGGTCGTCTTCGACGAGGAACGGGACGAGGTACGCCTCCACACCCGCACGGACGCGCGCCGCCCTGCCGAGCCGCCCGCCGATCGGCCGACCCTGGCGGTCCTCCCCGCCCCACCGCACGCCCCGACGGTCTCCGGCGCCACCCTGAAGGAGACCCAGGACGGACCCCTGACCCGCTACACCCTCTTCCCGGACACGAACACGAGCAGGGAACCGGAAGCGGAACCGGAAACAGGCATCAGCACCCTCCTCGAACCCTCCCTCACCCTCCTCCGCCCGCCGGGCCCGCCGCCCACCCCCGCCACCGGTGTCCTCGGCCGCGCGAGCGCCCCGGCCGACGAGCACTACGACGCCGTAGCCGCGGTGTACCGGGTGGACATCCCTGGGGATGTCCCCGAGGGCACCCTCCTGCGCCTGCACTGGACGGGCGACACGGCACGGGCGTACACGCGGGCGGGGCAGCTGGTGGCTGACCAGTTCTTCGCGGGCCGCCCCTGGGACCTGGCCGTGGACCGGCTGCCGCCGGGCGAACCCGTCCTGCTGAAGCTGCTGCCGCCGGCCGCGGACGCCAAGGTGTACGTCCCGCTGGAGGCGCCCCCGGGCGTGGCGGAGGTGAGGCGCGCGGAGTGGGTGACGCGCCGTAAGTGGACCCTCCGCCGGAGCTGACGCGGCTCGTGGTGGGTGCTCGGCCGGACCTGACTCCGGCCCGTCCGTCCCACCCGGCCTATCCTGTGGGTCAGCCGGGCGGGGCAGGCCCGGTGGATCCGCGGTCGGCACCAGGCCCGCCCGCGGAGCAGCCCAGGCCGAAGGAAGCAGAGCACCCACCATGACCCCAAGCGCCGCCGACGGCCCGGCGACCAAGGGACGCAGCCGCCGCAACTTCGCCGGCGCGCGCCCCGTGATGGACGACGTGGCGAAACTCGCCGGCGTCTCCAAGCAGACGGTCTCCCGGGTGCTCAACGACAACCCGGCCGTACGCGCCGAGACCCGCGAGGCCGTCCAGGCGGCGATGCGCACCCTCGGCTACCGCCCGAGCCGCAGCGCCCGTTCCCTGGCCAGCGGCCGTACCCGCATGCTCGGCGTGATCTCCTTCGACGCCGCCCGCTACGGCCCCGCCTCCACCCTGACCGCGATCAACACGGCCGCGCAGGACGCCGGATACCTGGTGAGCTCGATCGCCCTGGACACGGCCGACAAGGACACCGTCGTGCGCGCGGCGGACCGCCTCTCCGCCGAGGGCGCGGACGGCGTCATCGCGATCGCCCCCCAGTTGTGGGTGGCCCGGGCCCTGGGCGAGGCCCATCTGGACACCCCGCTGGTGGTCATGGACAACGATCTGGGCGACGGCACGCCCATGGTCACCTCGGACGCCCGCACCGGCGCCCGCAAGGCCACCGAGCACCTGCTGTCCCTCGGCCACCCCACCGTCCGGCATGTGGCGGGCCCGACCGGCTGGACCTCGGCGGACCGCCGCGCGGACAGCTGGCGGGACACCCTGAAGGCGGCGGGCGCCGAGATCCACGCCCCGCTCATCGGCGACTGGAGCTCGGACTCCGGCTACGACCTGGGCCGCGAACTCGCCAAGGACCCGTCCGTCACCGCGATCTTCGTCTCCAACGACCAGATGGCCCTGGGTGTCCTGCGCGCCCTCCACGAGGCCGGCCGCCGTGTCCCGGAGGACGTCAGCGTCGTCGGCTACGACGACATCCCCGAGGCCGCGCACTTCCTGCCCCCGCTGACGACCATCCGTACGGACTTCACGGACATCGGCACCATCTCGCTGCGCATCCTGCTCGACCGCATCGACGCCTCGTCGGGCCCGGAGACAGCGGTGCCGCCCCTGACCACGGTTCCCGTGGAACTGCGCGTGCGCGACAGCACCGCTCTCACCCCGAGGGTGTGAACGCCCGTACCCGCACGCCGGTGTCGCAGATGCGCACCGCCTTCTTCTTCCCGCCCGAGGCGGTGAACGCCGGCGTGAGCGACCGCGATTCGCCGGGCGGTACGACGTCGAGCCCGGTGACGGCGTCACACTCGTCGAGGCTGGTGAAGGTGAGCGCGGCGGAAGCGGAAGCGCCGGGCTCCAGGGTGAACTTCGTGGCCTCGGCGGCCGATCCGGCCCAGTCCACCGGCAGTTCGGTCCGCCCGGTCTCGCCCTCGAAGAGCAGGGACGGGAAGCCGCGTACCGTACAGGAGCCGTCCCCCTTGTTGGTGATCACGACGGAGGCCCGGCCCTCCCCGGTGCTGCGGGCCACGGCCGTCAGGTCCTTCGTACGGCAGTGGTCGGCGGCGGGACTGGGAAGCGAGTCGGCGCCGTAGAGCACGCCGGAGGACGGGGAGGTCGCGCCGTCACCGTCACCACCGCCGGTGCCCTCACCGGTGTCCTCACCGGTCCCGGCACCGCCCCCGGCATCCGCGCCCGCGCCCGCGTTCGTGTCCGGCGTATCCGAACCGGACCCGCTTCTCGGGATGTACCCGGCCTCGGACGACGACGAGGAGGCGGCGCCGGAGGCCGAGTCGGGGTCGGACGAGCAGCCCGCCGCCCCCATGAGCAGCAGGGCCGCGACGGCGTACCTCATTGGTCGGCGCATGACTCCTGCAGGTGTGTCGAGCGGACAGGTCGAACGGGCAGACGGATGGATTGCGGCCCCTGGGCCCACCGCTGTGAGGGTATTGCATAGAATCCACGGCGATCACGTTCACCGGCGCTGCTCAGCGCACCGCCTTTGGGGGGAAAGGCACACACGTGCAGTCGAGCGACAATTCCACGCCCGGCATACGGCGCCGGAGGTTCCTGGGCGCCGGAGCCGTCACGCTGGGAGCCGCGGGGGCGGCGGCCGCCGGGCAGTTGCTGCCGGGCAGCGCATCGGCCTCCGTGAGCGGGGCGACCGCCACGGCCGGCGCCGGTGCGGAGGTGAGCGGCACCGTCTTCAAGCTGGGCGTGGCCTCCGGCGATCCGCTGCCGGACGCGATCGTGCTGTGGACCAGAGTGACACCCGCGAACCAGGGCAGCTCCGGCATTCTGCCCCCTTCCCTGGCGGTGACCTGGGAACTCGCCTCGGACAGCGGTTTCACCACCGTCGTCAGGAGCGGTACGGCGACGGCGACCAGCAGCCTCGGCTACAGCGTCCACGTGGACGTCACCGGGCTGACCGCGGCCACCGACTACTGGTACCGGTTCAAGGCGCTGGGCCGCACCTCGATCACCGGCCGCACCCGCACCGCGCCCGCCGCCGGAAGCACCCCCGAGAACCTGCGGATCGCGCTCGCCTCCTGCCAGAACTGGCAGCACGGCTACTTCACCTCCTACCAGGACATGCGCGAACAGCAGCCGGACCTGGTGCTGTTCGTCGGTGACTACATCTACGAGAGCTCCGCGTACTCGTACCGCGTACGCCGTCACGAGGGCACCGGACAGCCCGTCACGCTCGCCCAGTACCGCGCCCGCCACGAGCAGTACGGCACCGACCCCGACCTCCAGGCGATGCGCGCCGCCGCCCCGTTCGTCGTCGTCTTCGACGACCACGAGGTGGAGCAGGACTGGGCGGGTGACGTGGCGAACGACCCGGTGGCCTGGCCCACCGCGAAGTTCCTGGCCCGCCGGGCCGCCGCCTTCCAGGCCTTCTACGAGCACATGCCGATCCGGACCGCGCAGAAGCCCAGTGGCTCGGACGTCCTGATGTACCGCTCCCTCGACTTCGGCACGCTGGCCCGGCTGCACGTCCTGGACACCCGGCAGTACCGCGACGACCAGGCGACCACCGACGCCGGGGCCCTTCAGGACGGCCGCGTCATCATGGGCGACACCCAGCGCGGCTGGCTGGTCGACAGCATGCGCACCTCCGGCGCGCGCTGGAACCTGGTCGCCTCCCAGGTGATGATGGCCGAGACCGACTACCTCGCCGGGGTCGGCAAGGAGTGGTCGTACGACGCCTGGGACGGCTACCAGAAGGAACGTGCCTCCCTGCTCGCCGAGTTCCAGGACGTCCGCAACCCCGTCGTCCTGTCCGGGGACCGCCACCGCACCATCGTCAGTGACCTCAAGCTGGACTACGCCGACGCCGACTCGGCCGTGGTCGGCGCGGAGTTCGTCGGGACGTCCATCTCCAGCAGCGGCGACGAGGACCTGGTGGCGTTCGCCGCCGAGTGGGCGCCCAAGCTGGCGGACAACCCGCACTGGAAGATGATCGACGCCCGGCGCGGCTATCTCCTCCTCGACATCACCGCCGACGGCATCGACGCCCGGCTGCGGACGATCTCCACCGTGCTCACCAGGAACGGCACGACCACGACGGCCGCGACCTTCCGCGTGGAGGACGGTGTGCCGGGCGTGTACCAGGTGGGGGTCGAGCGGGAGACCACGGCGAGCACGCAGGGGTCGGAAACCCCGGAGGAGACCGCGACGACGACGTCCCCGGCGGAGTCACCGACGTCGACGGACGAGCCGACGGACACGTCGACGCCGACCGACTCCGCGACGCCGACCGACTCCGCGACGCCCGCCACGGGCGAAGCGACCGCGGAAACGTCCCCTGACGCGTCCGCCGACGCCTCCACCACCCCCTGACCCTCCGGGAGAGAACGTGTTCACGACCCGATCCCGGCAGGGCGACGCCAACCCTGAGCCCACCGGACGGCGCCCCGCCCGCCGCCGCCCCCGTACCACGAAGGCATGGGCGCTGGCCGGCACGGTGGCGGTGCTGGCGGCGGGCGTCTTCGTCCTGTCGCCCGGCGACGCGGGCGCGACCGCCCCGGCGCGCGGCGACTTCGACGGGGACGGCACGTCCGACCTGGTCTACCGCAATGCGGCGGGCCAGTTGTACGTCAACACGGGCGCGGCCGAGACGATGGCCCTGGACACGGACGTGGCCAAGGTCAAGGACCTCCTCACCCCGGGCGACCTCGACTCGGACGGCGTCCAGGACGTGCTGACCCTGAGCCCCACCGGCGTGCTCTTCTTCCACTCCGGCGCCTACGCACGCACCCCCGGCGGCCTGGGCTCGTACCGTACGGTCGCGTCCGGCTGGCAGATCTACAACAAGGTCGTCGCCCCGGGTGACCTGAACGGCGACGGCAAGGCCGACCTGCTGGCCCGTACCCCGGCCGGCACGCTCTACTACTACCCGGGCCAGGGCACCGGCGCGTTCGGCAGCCGGGTGACGGTCGGCACCGGCTGGCAGCAGTACGACGAGCTGATCGGCGCCGGCGACCTCACCGGCGACGGTGTCGGCGACCTCCTGGCCCGCACCCCGGCCGGGGTCCTCTACCGCTACACGGGCAAGAAGGGCGGCACCTTCAACACCCGGGTCAAGGACCCGAAGACCGACTGGACGTCGTACAACCAGATCGTCGGCGGCGGCGACTGGGACGGCAACGGCAGGACCGACCTGCTGGCCCGCGACTTCTCCGGCCAGCTGTGGTTCTACGCCGGCAACGGCAAGGGCACCTTCGGCACCAGGTCGGCCCGCAGCAAGGGCTGGGGCAAGGTGACCCAGTTCGCCGGGGCGGGCAACAACCCGCACTACGGCAAGTACGGCACGATGGCCCGTACCTCGGCAGGCTCGGTCTACAGCTACCAGGTCACCGGCACGGGCACCCTCACCAGCAAACTCCTGGTCGGCTCGTCCTGGCCCTCCTCCACCACCCGCCTGGCGTACGCCTCCTCCCTCCGCCAGAACGGCCTGGCCGACCTGGTCGTCCAGTCCATCAGCACGGGCAAGCTGACCAACCCGGCGTTCTACGCCCTTTCGGACCCCACCCTCGCCACGGGCTCCACCTCCTACAACCGGATCGTGGGCCCCGGCGACGTGACGGGCGACGGCAAGGGCGACCTGCTGGCCGTCACCACCTCCGGCACCCTCTACCTCTACCCCGGCGACGCCACCGGCACCTCGGTCGCCTCCCGTGTCAAGCTCAGTGCCGGCTGGCAGACCTACAACACACTGATCGGCGCGGGCGACGTCACCGGCGACGGCCGCCCCGACCTCCTGGCCCGGGACACCTCCGGCACCCTCTGGCGCTACGCGGGCACCGGCTCCGCCAGCGCCCCCTTCTCGTCCCGGGTGAAGGTGGGCACGGGCTGGCAGACGTACAAGAAGGTGTTCTCCCCGGGCGACGCCAACGGCGACGGCAAGGCCGACCTCATGGCCACGACCTCCGCCGGTGCCCTGTACTTCTACGCGGGCACGGGCACGGGCGGCTTCAAGGCCCGGGTCAGCAAGGCGAGCAGCGGGTGGAGCGGCTGGGCGGATCTGCTCTGAGAGCGCCCGCGCCGCCTTGTGCCGAGTGTGGTGCACTGGGAGGAGAACGGCTTCCCCAGGAGCCACAACCAAGGACAGGCGATGAAGCCGCCTCCGTTCACCTACTGTGATCCCGAATCCGTCGATGAGGCCGTCGCCCTTAAGAGGGAGTACGGCATCGACGCCCTCGTCCTCGCGGGCGGACAGAGCCTCATTCCGATGCTCACCCTCCGGCTCGCCAGGCCGGAGGCGCTGATCGACATCAACGGGATCGGTGACCTGCAGAAGATCGAGAGGATCGAGAGGAACGAGAGGAACGACCGCCCGGCCGACGGGTGGCTGGAGGTCGGTGCCGGGGTTCGCCAGTACGAGCTGGAGGACCACCCGCTGGTCGGTGAACTGGTCCCGTTGCTGCCGGAGGCCGCCGGTCACATCGGCCACATCGAGAGCCGCCATCGTGGCACGGTCGGCGGCAGCCTGGCGCTCGCCGACCCCGCCGCCGAACTCCCCTGCACGGCGGTGGCGCTCGACGCGACGCTTCTCGTGCGGGGGCCGTCGGGCACCCGAGCCATCGAGGCCCAGGACTTCTTCCAGGGCCGGCTGACCACGGCCCTGGAGCCCGAGGAGGTCCTCGTCGCCGTCCGCTACCCGGTGACGCCGAGGACCGCGGCCCATGGCTTCGCGGAGGTGGCCCGGCGCGTGGGCGACCTCGCGCTCGCCGGTGCCGCCGCGGTGGTGGACCTCGGCGAGGACGGCCGTCTCACCTCCGTCTCCGTCGGCGTCCTGGGCATCTCCGACAGGCCCGTCCGAGCGTCGGCGGTGGAGAGCGCACTGATCGGTGAGCCCCCGACCGAGGACAACATCGCCAGGGCCGCCGAGGAGATCGTGCCTTCGGTGATCGTGCCTTCGGTGACCTCGGGGGACGGCCCGCACGCCACGCGCGCCTACCGTCGGCACCTCGCCGCCGTCGTGGTGCGGCGCGCGATCGGCGCGGCCGTGGCGCGCGCTCCCGAGAGGAGGAACGCGAAGTGACGACCTCCGCCACCGCCCGTTCCATCGCCGCCAAGTACGGCACCGCCCACCGGACCGTGACCCCGCGCGTCAACGGCCGGGACGTGACCTGCGAGGTGTCGACGCGCACCACACTCGCCGACTTCCTGCGCGACGAGCTCGACCTGGTCAGCGTGCATCTCGGCTGCGAGCACGGCGAGTGCGGCTGCTGCACCGTGCTCTTCGACGGCCGCTCCGTGCGGTCCTGTCTGCTGCTGGCCGTCCAGGCGGACGGGCACACGGTCGAGACCGTCGAAAGCCTGTCCGCGGATCCGGCGCGGCTGCATCCCGTCCAGGAGTGCTTCGCCGAGGAGCAGGGGCTGCAGTGCGGCTTCTGCACGCCCGCGATGGTGCTGCGCACCAAGGAGATCATCGAGACCGGCGGCACCGGCGGCAGCGGCGGCCGTGAGCTGACCGATGCCGAGATACGCCACGAGATCTCCGGAATCCTGTGCCGCTGCACCGGCTACCAGAACATCGTGAACGCGGTACGGGCCGCGCAGGCCAGGCTCCGCGGCGGCGAGGCGGCCACCGACGACACCGCGGAAGGCCGTGACTAGCGGAAGGCCGCAACCAATGGCCACACAGCAACCAATGGCCACACAGCACAGGTCCGGCTACACCTACATCGGCAAGGACCGCCGGCGGGTCGAGGACCCCCGGCTGCTGGTCGGCCGCGGCGGGTACATCGCCGACCTCAGACTGCCGGGCATGCTGCACGCCGCGATCCTGCGCAGCCCCCTGCCGCACGCGTGGATCAGGTCCGTCGACGCCGCCGAGGCGCTGAAGCTGCCGGGAGTCGTCGCCGTGCTCACCGGCGAGGACTGCAAGGCGCACATGAACCCCTGCATGAACTTCGGCCCGGCCACCATCACGCAGTACCCGCTGGCCGTGGACAAGGTCCGCCATGTCGGCGAGGCCGTGGCGGCCGTCGTCGCGGAGAGCCGGTACCTGGCCGAGGACGGCGTGGACCTGCTGAAGGTCGACTACGAAGAGCTCCCGCCGGTCATCGATCCCCTGGCGGCCATGCGGCCCGAGTCCGCCCTGCTGCACGAGGAGCACGGCAGCAACATCGGCTACGAGCGGACCTTCGAGTTCGGCGATGTCGTCGCCGCGTTCGACGGGGCCGACCTCGTCGTCGAGGACACCCTGCACTGGGGCCGCTCCGCCGGAATGCCGATGGAGACCACGGGCGCGGTGGCCCGGCCCGGCTTCAACGGCGTACTGGAGATCTACTGCAACTCGCTCAGCTTCACCTACTTCATGTTCCTGATCGCGGCCAGCCTGCGCCTTCCGTCGAACAAGCTGACGATGAGACCGGTCCCGGCGGGCGGCAGCTTCGGCAGCAAGCTCGCCGCGCACAAGGTGCCCACCCTCGCCGGCTTCCTGGCCCTGCGCACGGGCCGCCCGGTGTCGTACATCGAGGACCGGCTCGACCACCTGACGAACTCCGACCACCACGGCTGCGACCGCCACTACGAGGCCCGCATGGGCTTCCGGGCCGACGGCACGATCACCGCTCTCGACATCGACGTCGTCGACGACTACGGCGCCTACATGCAGTTCGGCGTCGGCCACCACGGCAACGCGTTCTCCCAGGTCGTCGGCCCGTACCGGTTCCGGGACGTGCGGTACCGCATCCGGGCCGTGCTCACCGACAAGTGCCAGCAGGGCGCCTACCGGGGCTTCGGCTCCGAGGTGCACAACTGGGTGCTGGAACGGCTGGTCGACCAGGGGGCGGCCAGGCTCGGGCTCGCCCCGGAGGAGATCCGCCGCCGCAACTTCATCCAGCCCGGCGAGTTCCCGTACAGGATCCCCGGCGGCAACGTCTACGACAGCGGCGACTACCCCGCCGTACTGGACAAGGCA
Source organism: Streptomyces sp. T028 (assembly GCF_048159505.1). Taxonomy (NCBI): domain Bacteria; kingdom Bacillati; phylum Actinomycetota; class Actinomycetes; order Kitasatosporales; family Streptomycetaceae; genus Streptomyces; species Streptomyces sp. T028. The sequence goes on along the minus strand of NZ_JBLRVZ010000031.1, from coordinate 55,145 downwards.
CTTTCGATGATCGACCTGGACGCGTGGCGCGCCGAGCGGGAACGGCTGCGGGCGGAAGAGGGCCGGTACATCGGCATCGGCCTCGCCACCACCCAGGAGCGCAGCGTCTTCAGCTCCACCGAGTTCTGGTCCCTGCTGGAGAAGCCCGTTCTGCCCGTCACCTCCAGCCCCGAGAGCGCGACGGTGACGATCGACCCGACCGGGCAGTTCCAGCTCCTGCTGCACTGCCAGTCGATGTGGGGCAACAGCCCCGAGACGGTGGGCGCCACCGTGCTCGCCGAGGAGTTCGGGATTCCGCCGGAGAGCGTCAACGTCCGGTACGCCGACTCCGCCCACGCGCTGCCCAGCACCGGTCCGGGCGGCAGCCGCTACACCGCCATGGTGGCCGGGGCGATCCGGGGCGCGTCGCGCAAGCTGAGGGAGAAACTCCTGCGCATCGCCGCGCACACCCTCGCGGTGCCCACGGAGGACCTCGAACTCGTCGACGCGCGGGTCCAGGTCAGAGGCGAACCGGAGACGGGGCTGACCCTCGCCGAACTGGCGGGCACCGCCTACTTCTTCGCGCTCAGCCTGCCCGAGGGCATGACCAGCGGACTGGAGGAGTCGTACACCTACGACCACCCGTACACGACGTTCCCGGCACCGGACGGCTCGGACTTCGGCGTCTTCTATCCGATCATGGGCCACGCCTGCCACATCGCGGTCGTGGAGATCGACCCCGACACCGGGGCGGTCTCCTTCCTCGACTACGTCGCCGTGCATGACGCCGGTACGGTCGTGAACCCCAGGAGCCTGGGCGGCCACGTCACCGGCGGCGCCGTACAGGGCATCGGGACCACGCTCTACGAGGAACTGGTCTACGACGAGGACGGGCAGTTCAGGTCCCCGACCTTCAGGGACTACCTGATCCCCACCGCGGCCGAGTCTCCGACGTTCCGCATCGGGCATGTCCAGACCCCGTCCCCCTTCACCGAGTACGGCATCAAGGGCGGCGGCGAGGGCGGTCGCATGGTGGCCCCGGCGGCGGTGTCGGCGGCCGTCGACGACGCCCTGCGGGAGTACGGGATGCGGGTCCGACGGCTGCCGGTCAGGCCCGAGGAGATCGTGGCGACGGTAGGGCGTGGACAGGTGGCGTAGCTGCGGGCAGTCGTGCCTCCCCCAGTGCCTTGAAGGCCTGGGAGGTACCCCCAGGCGGCACGGGTGGGCGCAGCGGCACCCGCCCTCCGGGGTGAGCGAGCGGCAGGTTCTCGTTTGTCACTGTTCGGGCGGAAGGTCCTGCTCGGTCCAGATGCACTTGCCCTCGTCGAGATGGCGAGTGCCCCAGCGCCGGGAGAGAGCGGCCACCAGGTGCAGTCCCCGGCCGCCCTCGTCGGTGAACGCGGCGCGTCGGATACGCGGGCTCGTGAGGCTGCCGTCATAGACCTCACAGATCAGCGACCGGCTGCGCAGCAGGCGCAGCCGTATCGGGCCGCCGGCATGCCGGATCACGTTGCCGACCAACTCGCTCACCAGCAGCTCGGTGGTCATGACGAGATCGTCCAGCCCCCAGACGGCCAGCTGGCCCCGGACGTACTCCCGGGCCTGGCCGGCCGCTCGCGGGTCGTCCGGAAGGCTGCACGAGGCCACGTCGTCGACCGGTGTGCCCCGGGTGTGGGCCACCAGGAGCACCGCGTCGTCGTTGGTCTGCTCACGGTCGGGCAGCAGAGCCGAGACGATGTCGTCGCACAGGTCGGCGAGACGCCTGGTGTCACCGTGCGGGGTGCCGCCCGTCGGGAAGTACCCGGTCCGGGCCACGGCCGAGGCCAACGACTGCCGGAGCTGAGCCAGCCCCTGGTCGATGTCCCGGGTGGCGGATTCGATGAGACCGTCCGTGCAGAACACGAGAAGGCTCTCCTCCGGCAGGCGCAGCCGATGCGTCTCGAAGGGAGGCTCGGCGGCGCCCAGCGGTGGGTCGGCGGCCAACTCCATGCAGACGACCGTCCCGTCGGGATGGACGACGGCAGGCGGAAGATGACCGGCCAGGGAGAGCGAGCAGGTACGGGTGACGGGGTCGAACACGGCGTACGAGCAGGTGGCGTACTTGTCCTGGCCGAGGTCGGAGACGAGCTCGTTGAGGTGGCTGAGCAGTTCGTCCGGGTCGAGGTCGAGGTCGGCGAGGGTGCGGACCGCCGTGCGCAGCTGCCCCATGATGGCGGCCTCGGCGATGCCGTGCCCCATGACGTCGCCGATCACGATGGCGACCCGGTCGCCGGACAGCGGGATCAGGTCGTACCAGTCACCGCCCACCTCCTCGCCCTTCCCGGCGGGCATGTAGCGGGCGGCGGCGCGGACGGCCGGCAGACAGGGCAGTGTCCTCGGGAGCAGACCGCGCTGGAGTTCCTGGGCGCGGGTGTGCTCCACGTCGTACAGCCGGGCCCGCTCCAGCGCCTGCCCGATCAGCCCGCTCAGGGCTATCAGCAGGGTGCGCTCCTCCTCACTGAAGGAACGCGGCCGGACGAAGGAGACGACACAGCAGCCGATCGTGTGCCCGGAGGCGATGAGCGGAAGGAAGACCCACGCCTTCTTGACCGACGCGGCCACGAAGCCCTTGAACTGCGGAAAGCGCCGGACGTATTCGGCTGGCGATTCGATGAATCCGGGCGTGCGGGTACGGAACGTCTCGGCGATCGCCATGTGGGAGGTGGCCGGGATCCCGTCGATCTGGCGGAGGAAGCCCTCCGTGTACCCGACGGATCCGACGACGTGCAGCCGGCCACCGGTCAGCGCGTGGATCACGAGCCCGTCGGCGCCGAAGGGCGGCAGGACATGCGCCGCGACCGCCTTGACCACGTCGCCCGAGGTGACGGCCTCGGTCAGCGCCGCGGTCAGCTCGCTCATCCGGGCGGTCCGCCCGGCTCCGCCCGGCTGCTCGTCGGTGACGTCCGCGAAGTAGATCGTCAGCCCGCCGCCAGGCAGAGGGACCAGCCGGACACGATGGACGTACTGGATGTGCTGGACGTGCTGGAGGCGCCGGACGTGTTGATTGTCCGGCCGACCCGGCCGACCCGGCCGACGGAGATCGAAGCTGATCGGCTTGCGCTCGGCGGACGCGCGCCGGCACTGGGATTCGAGGCCGGGCGTGCGGCTCGCGGGGATGTCCCAGAGCGTGCGGCCCAGCAACGCCTGGTCGTCGCCGACACCGAGGAGACGTTCGGCCGCCTCGTTCACGAAGGTGACACGCCAGTCGTCGTCGACCGTCAGGAACCCGTCGCCGAGGTCGCGCAGGGCGGCGACGACAGGATCGAGCGCGTCCCGTCCGTGAGCCGGACCCCACAGCGTGCCGACCATACGGGCGGAGCCGCCACCCTCGTCGCCCGGCACGATGTGCCCACGTGCTCGCAGCCACCCGACTGTCCCGTCGCCGCGGCGCACCCGATACTCGCTGTCGTACGCCGTCCCCCTGTCGAAAGCCGCACGGACATCGGCCGCGAAGCCCGCCGGATCCTCGATACCCGCGAGATACCAGCCGAGGTCCGCACTCTCGTCACCGCTGCCGAGGCCTCGCGGCGCCGGCTGGACGAGCCTCACGGAACCGGCCGCCGGGTCGTACTCCCAGTGCCCGACGGAGATGACACGAGGCAGCTCACCGCCGGCCACATCGATCGTGGGCGGGCGTCGTACGGAGTGCCGTTCCAGGTGTGGTTCCAGATGCCCTTCCAGCTGTCCAGCCGCCCACGCCGCCAAGGAGCCCAGGTACGACCGCTGCGCGGGACCCGGCTCGCCGGGTGTGGCCGTGAACACGGCAAGGACCCCGACCGGCTCCCCGGCACCGGTCAGCGGAACCGCCGCAGTGCCGGAAGCCCCGATCCCCAAGCTGTCCCCGGCCACCCACACGAAGCCACCGCTGCGCAGGGCCCGCACGGGCGCCACGCCGAAGCCCCTGTCCTCGTCTTTCTCTTCGTCTGTCTCTTCTTCTTCGTCTGCGGGGAGATCCGCCCACGCCCCGGCGACTTCCGGAGCAAGCCCGCCGGCCGCCATCAGGCGCAACCGATCGGAAGCGGGGTCGTACCAGTGCACCAAGCCACCGAGACCACCCAGGTCGGTGATCGCCCGCTGAAGCGCCACGTTCAGTGTCTCGGGTATCGACAGTCCGTGATCGACGGCCGCCGACAAGCGCCGCCGCACCGCGTCCGGCTGCTCGATGCGGCTTCCGGGCCTCGCGTTCCGAGCTGCCACCTCGACTCCTGAAACCGTCGTAGATGGAAGATGCTCTTCTCAGCAGTACTGAAACTGTATCCCTGCCAGACCAGGACAGTCCCGGGCAGAACCGGCCCCGGGGCGGCGGGCATCACGAGCTTGTGGTCCGGATCGGTGGTTCAGCTCTCCGGGTCGTACATGATCTCTCGCACCTCCTGTGCACACCGGCACGCCTCGGCGATCTTCGCAGCCCACATCAGCGCGTCCTCGCGCGACGGGACCTCGATGATCGAGAAGCCGCCGACGACCGCCTTGGTCTCCGGGAACGGTCCGTCCGTGACCGTGCCGTCGGTGGCCACGATGCTCGCCTGCTGACGGTCCACTCCGGCGCCGAAGATCCAGACACCTGCGTCCTTGGCCTCCTGGACCACCCGGTGGGCTGCCTCGCCGATCGCCGTGAAGTCCGCCTCGGGGAAGTTCATCGATCCGTCGTCGAACGAGATCAGATACCGCGCCATCGTGTTCGCCTCCTTGGCCGGCGGCCACCTGGCCGCCTCGTCGCAGCTTCTGATTGGACGGACCGAGTGTCAGCTTCTCATCGGTCGTCTCACCCCGCTTCGAAGACCCGGCGGAGGCGTCGGCTGTAGCGCTTGGGCCGGTGGAGGTTGCCGGTGCGGCGGTCGGCCGCCCAGCGGGCAGGGAACAGCGTCGAGGTCCTGCTGAGCCGGTACGCGAAGTGTGCGGTCGGCCGCGCATCTCTGCGTTGCTCCGTGGTCAGGGCTGTGGGGCGTTGCCCATCACGGCGGTGAAGACCACGGGGTCGCTGTCGAACCCGCGGACCATCCTGTGGAACTCCCATCCTCCGGTGGCATGCCGGGTGAACTCCGCGACCGTCGCCGCGGTGGATTCGGAGACCTGCGCGAAGTCGTCCTGCAGAAGCTCCTTGTAGCCCTCGACAACCAGCACTCCGGCGTTCGATATGTCACCGAAGGTCTTGAGGCCGCTGTTCTGGTGGATCGCCACGCCCACGACCACCCGCGCGAAGGAGGACGCGAGGCGATCGAGTTCCAGGGTCATGACTTCGACGTAGCCGAAGCCCTGACCGGTCTGGCTGTGCCGGCTCATGTTGATGGTGCCGTCGGGTGAGCGGCTGTCGAAGTGGACGACGTACACCGGCCGTCCGTAGGGTGCGTCCGCCGAGTAGGTCGTGGCGATGATGTCGAGATGGTGAGGTGGCTGATTCCAGGGACTCGGGTCCCATTTGAGCCGTACCTCGACCTTCCCCAGCCCGTTGCCGTCGCTGCTCACCCGATTGCTGCCTCTCCCGTATCAGGCCATCACGGGTTGGTCCCCCGTATGGTCAAGTATGGCTCTCGGCCATCGTGTTGAAGCCTCGTGCGCCAGGACCTCGGTCCTACGCCGAGTACCGCTGCACTGCGGCATCAAATGAGCATCAAGATTGCCGGAACGTGGCAATGAAACGTGTCGCCCTCGCGTGTGAGGATTCCGTCAAGCCGAAGTCCAGCGGCGGGTGAGAGGGGGACGGCACGCATGGCCTGGTTTCTCGGAATCGGCATCACGGGGGTCGTGCTGCTCGCCCTGTCGCTGGTCTTCGGCGGGGTGCTCGACGGCGCGTTCGACGGCGCGATGGGCGGCGTCCTGGACGGGTGGCTGTCGCTGCCGGTCGTCGCCGGGTTCGCGGCGATGACCGGCTTCGGCGGGGCCATCGCCACCGGCGCGGCGGACGCCGGCCCCGCAGTCGCCACTGCGGTGGGCGCCGGCTGCGGGCTGGGCACCGCTTGGCTGACGTACCGCTTCAGCCGTGCGCTGATGCGCGACCAGACGGCCGTCACCCCCACCGGGGGCGACCTCGTGGGCACCTCGGGCAACGTCGTGACCGCCATCCCGGCCGACGGTTTCGGCGAGGTGCTGCTCCAACTCGCGGGCCAGCCCGTGAAGTTTGCCGCCCGCAGCGCGGGGCCGGTGGCCCGGGGCGCCGAGGTGTGGGTGGAGGCGGCGCCGACCGCCACGTCGGTCGTGGTCCGCCCGGTGGACCTCTGATCCTTCCTTCGTTCCTTCCTCCTCAGTTCTTCTCTCGTTCGTGATTCGGGGGCACTGCCATGAGTCCTGTCGTCGTCGCGGTCGTGGGAGTCGTCGTACTCCTCGTCCTGCTGGCACTCGTCGTGATCACCCGCTACAAGGTGGCGGGTCCGAGCGAGGCGTTCATCGTCACCGGGCGGCGCGGCAAGAAGGCCACCGATCCGGAGACCGGCCGGATCTTCACCGACAACAGCGGGCAGAAGGTCGTGGTCGGCGGTGGCGTGTTCGTCGTGCCGTTCGTGCAGCAGAAGTTCACCCTCGACCTGTCCTCGCGGCACATCCCGGTCGCGGTGCGCGGCGCGGTCACCCTGCGCGGAATCAAGGCCCACCTCGAAGGCGTCGCCATCGTCAAGGTCGGCGGCACCGAGGACTCCATCCGCGCCGCCGCCCAGCGGTTCTTGATGCAGCAGGACGGCATCGTCGGCTTCACCCAGGAGGTGCTGTCCGGCGCGCTGCGCGCCATCGTGGGCCGGATGTCGGTGGAGGACATCATCCGCGACCGTGCCGCGTTCGCCGGGCAGGTCGCCGAGGAGGCGGAGGCGAGCCTGTCGGGGCAGGGCCTGGTGCTGGACGCCTTCCAGATCCAGGACATCACCACCGAGGGCTCCTACCTGGAGGACCTCGGCCGTCCGGAGGCGGCGCGGGCCAAGCAGGAGGCCGACATCGCCGAGGCCGTGGCCCGGCGGGCCGCGGAGCAGGCCCGGCTGAAGGCGGAGGAGGAGATCGCCGTCGCCCAGCGGACCTTCTACCTCAAGCAGGCCGAGATCAAGGCCGAGACGGACGCGGCCGCCGCGCAGGCCGCCGCGGCGGGCCCGCTCGCCGAGGCCGCCCGTCAGCAGGACATCCTCACCGAGCAGGAGAAGGTCGCCGAGCGGCAGGCCGCGCTGAAGGACCGTCAGCTCGACACCGAGGTCCGCAAGCCGGCCGACGCCCAGCGGTACGCCGCCGAGCAGGAGGCCGAGGCGCGGCGGGTGGCCCGGGTCAAGCAGGCCGAAGCGGAGAAGTCGGCCGGGATCGCCGCCGCGCAGGCGGAGGCCGAGCGGGCGCGGCTGACCGGTGAGGGCGAGAAGCAGCGCCGTAGCGCGCTGGCCGAGGCCGAAGCCATTGAGGGCCTCAAGCAGGGTGAGGCCGAGCGGGCCCGCCGAGCCGCGATCGCGGAGGCGGTCCGGCTGGAAGGTGAGGCCGACGCCGCGGCGATCGGCGCCAAGGGCTCGGCCGAGGCCGAGGCCATGCGGAAGAAGGCGGATGCCTTCGGGCAGTACGGCGACGCCGCTGTCCTGCAGATGCTCGTCGAGGTGCTGCCGCAGGTCGTCGCCAAGGCGTCCGAGCCGCTGAGCGCGGTTGAGAAGATGACCGTGATCTCCACCGACGGGGCGGGCCGCATCCCGCGCGCGGTCGCCGACAACGTCGCCCAGGGGCTGGAACTCCTCGGCTCCACCACGGGTATCGACCTCGCCGAGCTGCTCAAGGGCATCACGCAGCGCGATACCGCGACGGGGGAGAAGCCGGCGCAGCTCAACGGAAAGGTCGAGATCACCGGCTGATGTCCGCGTGAACCGAGGCGGGGGCGCGGCTCAGATGTCCTGGGCGGGCCAGCCCAGCAGGCGTGCCCCGATGACGGCGGTCTGCAGCGTGTAACGGTGCATGGGATCGGCCGGGTTGGCCCCGGTCAGCTGGTGGATGCGCTCCAGCCGGTACGTCAGGGCCCGCACGCTCAGTGCGAGCCGGCGGGCGGCCTCGGCCGAGGTGCAGCCGGACTCGAAGTACACCTCCAGCGTCCGCAGCAGCGGTTCCACACCGCCCCGGGCGCCCCGCAAAGGTCCGAGCGCGCTCAGCACGAGGTCGGCCATGGCCTGCCGGTCGCGTGTGAGGACCGGGTAGACCAGCAGGTCGGCGGCGCGTACCACCGGCTCGTCGAGGCCGAGCCGTTCGGCGAGTTCGAGGGTGCTGAGGGCCTCTTCGTAGGAGTGCACCACGCCGCCGGCGCCGGGCTGCGGCCGGCCGATGGCCACCCGGCTGCCGTCCGTGGCGGCGTGAGCCTGCTTCGCGAAGTAGGCCAGCACGACGTCCTGGTCGCCGGGTGCGATGCAGATCAGCTGCCCGTTCTTGGTGGCGAGCAGGATGCGCCGGTTGCCGAAGCGGGATATCAGCGCGGTTTCCACCCGGCGGGTGACCGGGGCTGTGTCGTCATACGCCTGAGGTCCCTCCGCGACCGCGACAGCGTGGTCGCGGGAGAGGACGAGGCCGAAGCGCTCGGCGCGTTCGGCGAGGCGGCCCAGGTCGCTGCGGCCGTAGAGCAGGTCGTCGATGAACTCCCGCCGCGCGGCTTCCTCCTCGCGTACGGCCAGACGCTGGGCCCGTTCATACCCTTCCGCGAAGGCGTCCACCGCCTGCTCCACCGCGGCCAGGACGCTGCCGGCTGAGCTGGGAGTCTCGGGCCAGGCGGTTCGGGTGGCCGCGAGGTGCCGTCGCACCAGGCTGCGCAGACTGTGCCCGTCCTCCGCGGCCTGCTCGCCGAGGGCACGGCGCTCGTCGAGTTCGTCCCGGGTGAGGCGGCGCCCGGTCACGGAGACCTCGGCCAGGATCTCCACGTACCCGCGCAGATAGCGTTGCGCCGTCCCCGGCTCGGTCACTCCGCCCCCTTTGCTGATGTGTCCCTGACGCATTCTTAGCGACGTCCGGCACGGGGAGAGTAGCTCAGCGTTGCCGGAAGGCGGCAACGAGGACCGGCTCTCGCCTCCTCAGCGCTCGGTGGCGTCGTACACAACGATGGCGTCAAGCGCCTGGGGAAAGAGGCGTGGGCCTGCGCAGCAGCTACTGCCCGAACGTGCGACGCGGGGCCGCGACCTCCTCGACCAGCAGCGCCGTGACCCGTACGCCGCTGCGTTCCTCGCCAAGTCCCAGCGGCTGTACGGCCTCAGGGGCGCGACCCTCGCCTCGTACGACGGTGAGCTCGCCCGGACCTGGGCGGCCTACCGGGTCGACCACGACGACCTGCGCTTCATCGGCGAGTACCGGCGCGAGCTGCTTCGCCGCCTCCACGCGTGATGGGCGGTCCACTGTGACCGGGCTGCGGCCCCGGCTGGCGGAGTTCCGCTGAGCAGCTGGCCTGTCACGAGCGCCGGGAGCCCAGGGGAGGCTTCGGTTGCTCGGCCGGTGTCGGGGGCTCGCCGCGGCGGACGGAGCCGGGGGCGCGGGCGGCGGGGCGGTCGGCGCGGGCGGAGGAGGTCAGCTGCCAGGGGACGCTGGTGACCATCACGCCGGGGGTGAACAGCAGGCGGCTCTTGAGCCAGAGGGCGGACTGGTTGTGCAGGAGGTTCTCCCACCAGTGGCCGACGACGTACTCGGGGATGAAGACGGCGACGATGTCCCGGGGGCTCTCGCGGTGGATGGAGCGGACGTAGTCGACGACCGGGCGGGTCACCTCGCGGTAGGGCGAGTCGAGGATTTTCAGCGGGACCTCGATGCCGTACTCCTCCCAGCGCTCACTGAGCCGGACCGCCTCGTCACGGTCGACCGAGACGGTGAGCGCCTCCAGGTGGGCGGGGCGGAAGGCACGGGCGTAGGACAGGGCGCGCAGGGTCGGCCTGTGGATGGTGGAGACCAGGACGATGGCGAACACCCGGCTGGGCAGGGTGAGTTCGCCGCGCGGGTCGGTGACCGCGAGTTCGGCGGCGGTGGCGTCGTAGTGGCGGCGGATGCCGCGCATCATCACCCACAGCACGACTGCCGCGAGGACGGCGAGCCAGGCGCCCTGGGTGAACTTGGTGGCCAGCACGACCAGCAGTACCAGGCCGGTGACGATCGAGCCGGTGCCGTTGATGACCCGGGCCGCCTTGTGGCGGCGGCGGACGAGCGGATCCGTTTCGGCGCGCAGTTCGCGGTTCCAGTGCCGGACCATGCCGAACTGGGAGAGGGTGAAGGAGGTGAACACGCCCAGGATGTAGAGGTGGATGAGGTTGGTGACGTTCGCCTGGTAGCCCCACAGCAGCAGGCCGGCGACGATCGCCAGGGCCAGGATGCCGTTGGAGAAAGCGAGCCGGTCGCCTCGGTTGTGCAGCTGGCGGGGCAGGTAGCGGTGGCTGGCGAGGATCGAGCCGAGCAGCGGGAAACCGTTGAAGGCGGTGTTCGCGGCCAGGATGAGGATGAGCGCGGTGGCGGCCTGGATGTAGTAGAAGCCGATCGAGTGCTCGCCACCGAAGACCGCCGCCGCGATCTGGGCGATCACCGTCCGCTGGGTGTAGCTCTCGCAAGCGCCGTCCAGGCCGGTCAGCCGACAGGCGTCCTCCGCGATGTGCACCTTGGAGACGATCGCGAGCGTGGTGACGCCCGCGAACATGGTGATCGAGATGGCGCCCATGACCGCCATCGTGGTGGCCGCGTTCCTGGGCTTGGGCTTGCGGAAGGCCGGCACGCCGTTGGAGATGGCCTCCACGCCGGTCAGCGCGGTGCAGCCCTGGGAGAAGGCGCGCAGGGTGAGCATCACCAGGGCGAGACCCGTCAGGTTCGCCTCGTGCGGCTCGGCCGTGATGCCGTACTGGGCGGACTCCGCGACCGGCGCGTCCCCGACCAGGTAGCGGAACAGACCGGTGGCGATCATGATCAGTACGCCGCCGATGAACAGGTACGTCGGTGTGGCGAAGGCCCGCCCGGACTCGCGTACGCCGCGCAGGTTCATCGCGGTCAGCAGCGCGACGAAGCCCAGTGCCATGGGCACGCGGTAGTCGGCCAGTTCGGGCACGGCGGAGATGATGTTGTCGACTCCGGAGGCGACCGAGACGGCCACCGTCATGACGTAGTCGACGAGGAGGGAGGCGGCCACCACCAGCCCGGCCGAGGGCCCGAGGTTCGTCGAGACCACCTCGTAGGAGCCGCCACCGCTCGGGTATGCCTGCACCACCTGCCGGTAGGAGAGGACGACGACCGCCAGCAGGACCACCACCGCCGCCGCGATCCACGGGGTGAAGTGGAGGTAGGCCAGCCCGCCGACGGTGAGGACGAGCAGGATCTCCTGCGTCGCGTACGCCACCGACGACAGCGGGTCGGAGGCGAAGATCGGCAGGGCGAGCCGCTTGGGCAGCAGCGTCTCGTGCAGCTCCTCGCTGCGCATGGCCCGGCCGATCACCAGCCGCTTGAGCATTCCCGTCACGTTGAACACGTGCGCGAGGGTAAGCCGGGAGCGGGGGCCTGGTGGGATGGCCGATCCGCCGATCGGGCGTTAAAGAGCCGTTAGGATTTCGCGAGATGCGTACAAACAGCGCAATAGGCCAAGGGGGTCGACGAGCTAAGCGTGCCGGCCCGATCCATAGCGGTGACGGTAAACCTGCGGAAATTTCCTTCCGCGTTCATTGACGGGACGCCAACGCGTCGGTGATACGGCCTTGACAGCTGGTCCCGCGGTGCGCGGCTGCCGTTTCGACGCGGCGCGCGCATGGGGTGCGTCAAGCGCGTATGGGGTGCGTCAAGCGCGTATGGGGTGCGTCAAAGGTATGCGGATCGCTGTCAGGGTTCCGTTAAGGGGAGTCGAATCCGTCCGGGAAAGCAGCTTCCCTCTAGAGGTCCGTTCTTACCCGAACCTCATCCAGGAGCTTGCGATGGCCGATGTGGCCTTCGTCGTCGCCACGGTCGCGGTGTTCGCGCTGGTGGCTCTCGTCGCCAAGGGGGTGGCGAAGCTGTGACCGCCGAGAACGTTGTCGGCCTGGTCGTGGCCGTCGCCCTGCTGGGCTATCTCCTCCTCGCCCTGATCTTCCCGGAGAGGTTCTGAGGTGACATCAGCTGCCACCGCAGCGGGCGAGATGAGTCCCGTCCTTGCCGACGTGCTCCTGGTGACCGCGCTGATCGGCGCGCTCGCCCTGGTGCACCGCCCGCTCGGCGACTACATGGCCGCCGTCTTCCAGTCCCGGAAGCACCTCCGGGTCGAGAAGTGGATCTACCGGTCGGTGGGTGCCGACCCCGACGCCGAGATGCGCTGGCCCGCCTACCTCCGCGGCGTGCTGGCCTTCTCAGCGGTGGGCGTGCTGTTCCTCTATCTGCTGCAGCGGGTGCAGGACAAGCTGCCGCTGTCGCTCGGGTTCAAGCCGATCACCCCCGACCAGGCGTTCAACACGGCCGCCTCGTTCGTGTCGAACACGAACTGGCAGTCGTACTCGGGCGAGGTGGCCATGAGCCACGTCACCCAGACGATGGGCCTGGCCGTGCAGAACTTCGTGTCCGCCGCGGTCGGCATCGCCGTCGCGGTGGCGCTCGTGCGCGGGTTCGCCCGGTCCCGCACCGGCGATCTGGGCAACTTCTGGGCGGACCTGGTCCGCGGCACGGTCCGCATCCTGCTTCCGCTCTCCGTGGTCGCGGCCGTGATCCTGATCGCTGCCGGAGCCGTCCAGAACTTCGGCGACATCCACACGATCACCACCCTCACCGGTGACAAACAGGCCATCAGCCCCGGCGCGGTCGCCTCCCAGGAAGCCATCAAGGACGTCGGCACCAACGGCGGTGGCTTCTTCAACGCCAACTCCGCCCACCCGTTCGAGAACCCCAACGGCTTCACCAACCTGCTGGAGATCTTCCTGCTGCTGGTGATCCCGTTCTCGCTGCCGCGCACCTTCGGCAAGATGGTCGGCAACGTCAAGCAGGGCTACGCCGTCGTCGCCGCCATGGGGACCATCTGGTTCCTCGGTGTGGTCGCGGTGACCTGGATCGAGTACGCCCATCCGGGCACCGCCTCGCAGCTCGCGGGCGGCGCGATGGAGGGTAAGGAGCAGCGCTTCGGAGAAGGACCGTCGTCGCTGTTCGCGGTCTCCACGACGATGACCTCGACCGGCTCGGTCAACTCCTTCCACGACTCCTTCAGCGGGTTGTCCGGCGGCGTGCTGCTGCTCGGCATGATGCTCGGCGAGATCGCGCCCGGCGGTGTCGGCTCCGGCCTCTACGGCATGCTGATCATGGCGATCATCGCCGTGTTCATCGCGGGACTGATGGTCGGCCGTACGCCCGAGTACCTGGGCAAGAAGATCGGCACCCGCGAGATCAAGCTGGCCGCCTGCTACATCCTCATCACGCCGACCCTGGTGCTGATCGGCACCGCACTGGCGATGGCGCTGGGCAAGGGCGAGTCGTCCATGACCAACATCGGGGCGCATGGCTTCTCCGAAGTCCTGTACGCCTACACCTCGGCCGGCAACAACAACGGTTCCGCGTTCGCGGGCTTCGCGGCCAACACCGAGTACCACAACACGATGCTGGGCCTCGCCATGCTGCTGGGCCGCTTCCTGCCGATGGTGTTCGTGCTGGCGTTGGCCGGCTCGCTCGCCGAGCAGAAGCCGGTCCCGGCCACCGCGGGCACCCTGCGCACCGAGAAGCCGCTGTTCACCGGCCTGTTGGTGGGCGCCATCCTGATCATCACCGGTCTGACGTTCTTCCCCGCGCTCGCGCTGGGCCCGCTGGCCGAGGGGTTGGCGTGATGACGACCAACGCTCAGAAGACCGACGCTCAGAAGACCGACGCTCAGAAGACCGACGCGAAGAAGCAGGACTCCATGTCCACTCCCACCCTTGCGCCCCACCAGGACGCGCCCACCGGGCACAAGCCCGACGGGCGGGTCGGCGGCGGGCTGTTCGACCCCAAGCAGCTTCTCAAGTCGCTGCCGGACGCCTTCCGCAAGCTCGACCCGCGGGTGATGGTCAAGTCGCCCGTGATGTTCGTCGTCCTCGTCGGCTCCGTGCTGACGACGATCTTCTCCTTCAAGGACCCGGGCGACTGGTTCGGCTGGACGATCAGCGCCTGGCTGTGGCTGACCGTGGTCTTCGCCAACCTGGCGGAGGCGGTCGCCGAGGGCCGCGGCAAGGCGCAGGCCGACACGCTGCGCAAGGCCAAGACCGACACGGTCGCGCGCCGGCTGCGGGCGGACGGCTCCGAGGAGCAGGTGCCCGGCACCGAGCTGAAGATCGGTGACCTGGTGGTCTGCGAGGCGGGCGACATCATCCCCGGCGACGGTGACGTCGTCGAGGGCGTCGCGTCCGTGGACGAGTCGGCGATCACCGGTGAGTCGGCCCCCGTCATCCGTGAGTCCGGCGGCGACCGCTCGGCCGTCACCGGCGGTACGAAGGTGCTGTCCGACCGCATCGTCATCAAGATCACGACGAAGCCCGGCGAGACCTTCATCGACCGGATGATCAACCTGGTCGAGGGCGCGGCCCGGCAGAAGACGCCGAACGAGATCGCGCTGAACATCCTGCTGGCGTCGCTGACGATCGTCTTCCTGCTGGCGGTCGCCACGCTGCCGCCGTTCGCGGACTACGCGGGCTCGCACCTGTCGATGGTCGTGCTGGTGGCGCTGCTGGTCTGCCTCATCCCGACGACGATCGGCGCCCTGCTGTCGGCGATCGGCATCGCGGGCATGGACCGGCTGGTCCAGCGCAACGTCCTGGCGATGTCGGGCCGTGCGGTCGAGGCCGCGGGTGACGTCTCCACCCTGCTGCTCGACAAGACCGGCACCATCACGCTCGGCAACCGTCAGGCCGCCGAGTTCGCGCCGGTGCGCGGCACCACGGAGGCCGAGGTCGCCGACGCCGCCCAGCTCTCCTCGCTGGCGGACGAGACGCCCGAGGGCCGCTCCGTCGTCGTCCTGGCGAAGGAGAAGTACGGGCTGCGCGAGCGCCACCAGGGCGAGCTGGCGCACGCCGAGTGGATCGGGTTCACCGCCCAGACCCGTATGTCGGGCGTGGACGTCGACGGCCGCAAGGTCCGCAAGGGAGCCACGGCCTCCGTCGTCGCCTGGGTGAAAGAGCAGGGCGGCGCGGTTTCCGACGACGCCGACACCATCGCGGGCCGGATCTCCGAGGCGGGCGGCACCCCGCTGCTGGTCGCGGTCCAGGACGACAAGGGCGCGCGGGTGCTGGGCGTCATCCACCTCAAGGACGTCGTCAAGGACGGCATGCGGGAGCGGTTCGAGGAACTGCGCCGCATGGGCATCAAGACCGTCATGATCACGGGCGACAACCCGCTGACCGCCAAGGCGATCGCCGAGGAGGCGGGCGTCGACGACTTCCTCGCCGAGGCCACTCCCGAGGACAAGATGGCGCTGATCAAGCGGGAGCAGGCGGGCGGCAAGCTCGTCGCGATGACCGGTGACGGCACCAACGACGCGCCCGCCCTGGCGCAGGCGGACGTCGGCGTGGCGATGAACACGGGTACGTCGGCCGCCAAGGAGGCCGGCAACATGGTCGACCTCGACTCCAACCCGACCAAGCTCATCGAGATCGTCGAGATCGGCAAGCAGCTCCTCATCACCCGGGGCGCGCTCACGACGTTCTCCATCGCCAACGACGTGGCGAAGTACTTCGCGATCATCCCGGCGCTGTTCGCGGCCGTGTACCCGGGCCTGGACAAGCTCAACATCATGGGCCTGGCCTCGCCCGACTCCGCGATCCTGTCCGCCGTGATCTTCAACGCGTTGATCATCATCGCGCTGGTGCCGCTGTCCCTGAAAGGCGTGCAGTACCGGCCGGTCAGCGCCGACAAGATGCTCCGGCGCAACCTCACCGTCTACGGTCTGGGCGGCCTGATCGCGCCCTTCATCGGCATCAAGATCATCGACCTGCTCATCTCGCTCATCCCCGGGCTGTAATTTTTTGAAAGCGTGGTGAAGGACATGAACACCTCTCTCGCGAACTCCGCGCGCATGGTCTGGGCCGCGCTGCGCATGCTGCTGGTCCTCACCGTCGTGACCGGCATCGTCTACCCCCTCGCCGTCACCGGTATCGGCCAGGCCCTGTTCCACGACAAGGCCAACGGCTCGATGGTCAAGGTGGACGGCCAGGAGGTGGGCTCGAAGCTGATCGGCCAGAGCTGGAACATCAAGGGCACCGACAAGCCGGACCCCAAGTGGTTCCAACCCCGCCCGTCCAACAGCGGCTACGACCCGCTGACCACCGGATCCAGTCAGCTGGGAGCAGGCGACCCGACGCTCGTGAAGAACGTCAAGGCGGCCAAGAAGCAGGTCGCCGAGTTCAACGGCGTACCCGAGTCCGACGTGCCCAAGGACGCGGTCACCGGCTCGGCTTCCGCGATCGACCCGGACATCTCGCCCGAGTACGCGGACATCCAGGTCAAGCGGGTCGCCGACGCGAACGGCCTGACCGAGGCGCGGGTCCAGAAGCTGGTCGACGACCACACCGACGGGCGTTCGCTCGGCTTCATGGGCGAGCCGCACGTCAACGTTCTGGAGCTGAACATCGCGCTCAAGGAACTCGCCGAGAAGTAATGGCTTCGAGAAGTAATGGGCTTATGGACACCGACGGCCGGGGGCCGGCGGACCGGGAACGCCGGGCCCGTCGGCTCCCGCCGCCGTACCGACAGCAGTGAGCCCACCCCACGACAGGAAGGCCGCACGCCGATGACCCGGGTGCTGGTGGTGGAGGACGATCCACAGCTCGTACGGGCCCTTGTGATCAATATGCAGGCCCGGCAGTACGGAGTGGACGCGGCGCCCGACGGCGCCACCGCACTCCGGCTGGCCGCCGCCCGCCAGCCGGACGTGGTGATACTGGACCTCGGCCTGCCCGACATGGACGGCGTCGACGTCATCAAGGCCCTGCGCGGCTGGACCCGCGTGCCCATCCTGGTGCTGTCCGCGCGCCGAGCGTCGGACGAGAAGGTCGCGGCACTGGACGCGGGTGCGGACGACTACATCACCAAGCCGTTCAGCATGGACGAGCTGCTGGCCCGGCTGCGCGCCGCGGTCCGCCGGACCGAGGACGTGCCACTGGCTGCCGAGACGACACTGGTCGAGACCGACGCGTTCACCATCGACCTTCTGGGGAAGAAGGCGACCCGGGGCGGCCGGGACATCCGGCTCACCCCCACCGAATGGCATCTGCTGGAGATCCTGGTCACCAACCCCGGCCGGCTCATCACGCAGAAACACCTGCTCCAGGAGGTCTGGGGCGCGTCCCAGAGCAGCAAGACCAACTACCTGCGGGTTTACATGGCGCAGCTCCGCCGCAAACTTGAAGCGGACCCGGCCCACCCCCGCTATCTGATCACCGAACCGGGTATGGGCTACCGCTTCGAAGCATGACGAAGCGACAGCGACGACAGCGACGACTGAGACGACAGCGACGACAGCGACGACAGAGACGACGGACATGGCACGCGGCAAGCTTCGGATCTACCTCGGCGCTGCACCGGGCGTCGGCAAGACGTACGCGATGCTCTCCGAGGCGCACCGGCGGATCGAGCGGGGCACCGACTGCGTGGTCGCGTTCGTGGAGCACCACCACCGGCCTCGTACCGAGGTGATGCTTCACGGACTGGAGCAGATACCGCGCCGCGAGATCGACTACCGCGACACCGTTTTCACCGAGATGGACGTCGACGCCGTCCTCGCACGCCGCCCCCGGGTGGCGCTGGTGGACGAACTCGCACACACCAACATCCCCGGCTCCCGCAACACCAAGCGCTGGCAGGACGTGGAGGAGCTGCTGGCGGCCGGCATCGACGTGGTCTCGACGGTCAACATCCAGCACCTGGAGTCGCTGGGCGACGTCGTGGAGTCCATCACCGGCATCCGTCAGCAGGAGACCGTGCCCGACGAGGTGGTGCGGCGGGCCGACCAGATAGAGCTGGTGGACATGTCGCCGCAGGCGCTGCGGCGGCGGATGGCTCACGGCAACGTCTACAAGCCGGAGAAGGTGGACGCGGCCCTGTCCAACTACTTCCGGCCCGGCAATCTGACCGCGCTGCGGGAGCTGGCGCTGCTGTGGGTGGCCGACCGGGTCGATGAGTATCTGCAGCAGTACCGCAGCGATCACCAGGTGTCGACGATATGGGGCTCGCGGGAGCGGATCGTGGTCGGGCTGACCGGCGGTCCGGAGGGCCGGACACTGATCCGCCGCGCCGCGCGCCTGGCGGAGAAGGGCGCCGGCGGTGAGGTGCTGGCCGTCTACATCGCCCGCAGCGACGGGCTGAGCTCGGCCTCGCCCAAGGAACTGGCCGTCCAACGCACGCTGGTGGAGGACCTGGGCGGCACCTTCCACCACGTGGTCGGCGACGACGTCCCGGTGGCGCTGCTGGACTTCGCGCGCGGTGTGAACGCCACCCAGATCGTGCTGGGCGTCTCCCGTCGTAAGAGCTGGCAGTACGTGTTCGGCCCCGGCGTCGGCGCCACGGTCGCCCGGGACTCCGGTCCCGACCTCGACGTCCACCTGATCACCCATGACGAGGCGGGCAAGGGGCGCGGGTTGCCGGTCGCCCGCGGCGCGCGGCTCGGCCGGTCACGGATCATCTGGGGCTGGCTGACCGGTGTGGCGGGCCCCGTGCTCCTCACCCTGCTGCTCAGCGGGGTCGTGCCCGACATGGGCCTGGCCAACGACATGCTGCTGTTCCTGACCCTGACGGTCGCGGCGGCGCTGCTGGGCGGCTTGCTGCCCGCCCTGGCCTCAGCTGTGGTGGGGTCGCTGCTGATCAACTGGTTCTTCACCGAGCCGTACCACACCCTGACGATCGCCGACCCGAAGAACATCGTCGCCATCGCGGTCTTCGTGGGCGTGGCCGTGTCGGTGGCGTCGGTGGTGGACCTTGCGGCCCGCCGTACCGAACAGGCGTCCCGGCTGCGCGCCGAGTCGGAGATCCTCTCCTTCCTCGCGGGCAGTGTGCTGCGCGGCGAGACGAGCCTCGAGGCGCTGCTGGAACGGGTCCGCGAGACCTTCGGCATGGACTCGGTGGCCCTGCTGGAGCGGGAGGACGACACGGCGCCCTGGAACTGCGCGGGCCGCGTCGGCGCGAGCCCCGTCATGGAGCGTCCCGAGGACGCCGATGTGGACGTGCCGGTGGGCGATCACATGGCGCTGGCGCTGTCCGGCCGGGTGCTGCCGGCCTCGGACCGGCGCATACTGGCCGCGTTCGCGGCGCAGGCCGCCGTCGTCCTGGACCGCCAGCGGCTCAAGTCCGAGGCCGAGCGGGCCAGGGAGCTGGCCGAGGGCAACCGCATCCGCACCGCCCTGCTGGCCGCTGTCAGCCACGACCTGCGCACCCCGCTCGCCGGCATCAAGGCGTCAGTGTCCAGCTTGCGTTCGGACGACGTGGAGTGGTCCGAGGAGGACCAGGCGGAACTCCTGGCCGCGATCGAGGAGGGTGCCGACCGCCTCGACCACCTCGTCGGCAACCTCCTCGACATGTCCCGCCTGCAGACCGGCACCGTCGCGCCGCTCATCCGCGAGATCGACCTCGACGAGGTCGTGCCACTGGCCCTGGGCGGCGTCCCGGACCCGGAGTCGACCGTCGTCCTGGACATCCCCGAGACCCTGCCCATGGTGGCCACCGACAAGGGGCTGCTGGAGCGGCTGGTCGCCAACGTCGTGGAGAACGCCGTCAAGTACAGCCCCGACGGCGAGCCGGTCGTGGTGGCGGCCAGCGCCATCGCCGACCGGGTGGAACTCCGCGTGGTGGACCGCGGCCCCGGCGTCCCCGACGAGGCAAAGGACCGCATCTTCGCGCCCTTCCAGCGTTACGGCGACGCCCCGCGCGGCAACGGCGTCGGCCTCGGCCTCGCGGTCGCCCGCGGCTTCGCCGAGGCCATGGGCGGCACCCTCACCGCCGAGGACACCCCCGGCGGGGGCCTGACGATGGTCCTCACCCTGCGCGCCGGAGGATCGGGCACCGAGCTTCCGCAGCCCGTGTCAGCAGGGACCACGCGGCCGGAAGACCCCGCGCGAACCGAGAGGCAGGTTTCATGACCCGGGTGCTCGTTGTCGACGACGAGCCACAGATCGTGCGCGCCCTTGTGATCAACCTCAAGGAGCGCACGTACGAGGTCGACGCGGCGTTCGACGGGGCCACCGCGCTCCGGCTCGCCGCCGCCCGCCACCCCGACGTGGTGATCCTCGACCTCCGACTAGAAGGTCGAGGCGCTCGACGCGGGCGCCGACGACTACGTCACCGAGCCTTTCGGCATGGACGAACTGCTGGCCCGACTGTGGGCAGCCGTCCGCCGGGCGGAGCCCACCGGGGGCGGCGACGACGTCCTGGTGGAGACCGACGGATTCACCGTCGACCTGGCCGCCAAGAAGGTCGACCGGGGCGGCGAGGACGTACGGCTGACACCGACCGAGTGGCACCCGCTGGAGGTGCTCGTCCGCAACACCGGCCGCCTGGTCGGCCAGAAGCAACTGCGCCCTCGTGCGAAGTCCGGTGCGGCACCCGGCGACGCTGGTCCCTGCACACACGGCTCACCGCGAGGACGGCGTCGAGACCCATCTCCGTGAAGGACGCGCCCCGCTAGGGCACGCTCTTGCGGGGCACCTCTCTCCACCATGGTCGCTCGGCTTCCTTGCTCGAACCGCGGTTATTGCCGGAACCCGGCAGTCTGGCGGCCTCGGCGGTGCGCGTAAGGGTTCTGTCAAAGACGCATCAAGAGCAGGTAGGGTTCCCAGCGGTGTGCCGGGAAGCCTGGTCGGCGAACAGAGGTGTGATCTCTTTTCCGATCGGGGGCGTTGCCGGTGGTACTCGTTGCTGTCTTCGGGGTGGCATTGCTGGTCGCGGTGCTCCTGTCGGGGCTCGCCGCCCGCACCGTGCTGTCCACCTCCCTGCTCTTCCTCGCGGGCGGCGCGCTGGTCAGCGACGGCTTCCTCGGGCTGATCCACATCACGCCGGACAGCGAGATCGTGTCGGTCACGGCGGACCTGGCGCTGTTCGCGGTGCTGTTCACCGACGGCCAGCACGTCTCCTTCGCCAAGCTGCGCGCCAACTGGCGCAACCCGGCCCGCGCGCTGGGGTTGGGCATGCCGCTGGCGTTCGCGTTCATGGCGCTTCTCACGCACTACCTGGTCGGTCTGGACTGGACGACGTCGTTCCTGGTGGGGGCGGTGCTGGCGCCGACCGACCCGGTGTTCGCCTCGGCGATCGTGGGCCGCAAGGAGGTCCCGGCCAAGCTGCGTGAGCTGCTCAACGTCGAGAGCGGCATCAACGACGGGCTCGCCCTGCCGGTGGTGGTGCTGTTGATCGCGGCCGCCGGTCCGGCCGCCGGCCACGCGGGCGAGACGTCGTTCGGGACGATCGCACTGGAGCTGGGCCTGGGACTGGCCTTCGGTGTGTTGCTGCCGCTGTTCGTCAACGGGCTCGTACGGTTCCGGCTGCTGGGCGCCGAGCCGAAGCTGCAGCCGCTGCTGCCGCTGGCGACCGGGATCATCCTGTACGGCCTGTGCCACCTCACCCACGCCAACCCCTACCTGGCCGCGTTCTCCGCCGGCGCGGTTCTTGCCGCCATCTCGCCGGAGGCGAAGGAGGCGTTCGAGCCGCTGGGCGAGGCGCTGGCCGAGTTGGCGAAGTTCGCCGCGCTGCTGGTGTTCGGGGCCCTGCTCACCCCGCGGTTGTTCGCCGACCTGCCGTGGCAGGGGTATGTGGCGGTGGTGCTGGCGATCGTGCTGATCCGCCCGGCGTCGCTGCTGATCTCGTTGCTCGGTACGCGGTTCGAGCGGCGCGAGAAGCTGACCGCGGCGTGGTTCGGCCCGAAGGGGTTCGCCTCCGTGGTCTATGGGCTGCTGGTGCTGCAGTCCGGCATCCCGCAAGCGGAGCAGGCGTACACGCTGATCGCGGTGTGTATCGCGTTCTCGATCGTGGCGCACTCCAGCACCGACGTACCCATCGCCCGCATGTTCGACGTCGAGGACCTGGTCGGCATCCCCGACGACGAGCAGGACCGACAGGATCTTCAGGCCGGATCGGAGAGAAAGACCGCCGTATGAGTGATTGGCACAGCTGGGCGGCCGTGGCCGTGTTCGTCGGCGCGTACGTACTGATCATCAGTGAGCGCGTCCACCGCACGGCCGCGGCTCTCGGCGGGGCCGGGGCCATGCTCGCCATCAGCGCCACCGACGACAAGGCGGCGTTCTACTCCGAGCACACCGGCGTCGACTGGAACGTCGTCTTCCTGCTGCTCGGGATGATGGCGATCGTCGGCGTGCTGCGGCAGACCGGCCTGTTCGAGTACCTGGCGATCTGGTCGGTCAAGCGGGCCCGGGGCAGACCGTTCCGGGTGATGGCGATGCTGATACTGATCACTGCGGTGGCGTCCGCGCTGCTCGACAACGTCACCACGGTGCTGCTGATCGCCCCGGTGACCCTGCTGGTGTGCGAACGGCTCGGCCTGGCCTCGGCGCCGTTCCTGATCGCCGAGGTGTTCGCGTCGAACATCGGTGGCACGGCGACCCTGGTCGGCGATCCGCCGAACATCATCATCGCCAGCCGGGCCGGGCTGACCTTCAACGACTTCCTGGTCCACCTCGCCCCGATCGCGGCCGTAATGACGGCGGTGCTGCTGGTGCTGTGCCGGGTGATGTTCCGCAAGGCGTTCGTCTACGACGAGGAACGCGCCACGCAGGTCATGACGCTCACCGAGCGCGAGGCCATCCGCGACCCGCGGCTGCTGTGGCAGGGCCTGGCGGTGCTGGCCCTGGTCGTCGCCGGCTTCGTCCTCCACCCGGTGCTGCACTACGAACCCAGCGTGGTCGCCCTCCTCGGCGCCGGCCTGCTCATCGGCGTCTCCAAGGCCGAGACCCGTCAGGTGCTGGGCGAGGTGGAGTGGCCCACCCTCGCCTTCTTCGCCGGCCTGTTCGTCATGGTCGGCGCGCTCATCGAGACCGGCGTCATCGGCGACCTCTCCCGCGCCTTGGCGGATGCCACCGGCGGCAATGAACTCGGTGCCACGCTCACCCTGTTGGGCGGCTCGGCGGTGCTGTCCGGCATCGTGGACAACATCCCGTACGTGGCCACCATGGCGCCCATCACCGCCGACCTGGTCAAGGACCTGGGCGGCCCGGCCGACGGCCACCATGTCCTGTGGTGGGCCCTGGCCCTCGGCGCCGACCTCGGCGGCAACGCCACCGCGATCGGCGCCAGCGCCAACGTCGTCGTCCTCGGCATCGCCGAACGCAACCGACAGCCCATCTCCTTCTGGCAGTTCACCAAGTACGGGCTCGTCGTCACTCTCGCCACCGTGGCCATCAGCGCGCTGTACTTGTGGCTGCGGTACTTCGTGCTCGCCTGAGCCGTCGTCGGCCGGCCAGGAGGGGGCGCCGTCAGCCTGGCCGACCACGTCGGTGCGGCACTGGGCACGGCGGGTCCGGTGCCGGACCGCTGACCCGGCGGGTCAGGAGCCCGGCGTGCTGCTCGACATGCCGGTCTTCCCCAGGAGTTCATGCAGCAGGTGCGAGGCGGTGATGACCCCGAGCAGATGCGTGCCGGCCTTGTCCTTCTTGGCGACCGCCACCAACGGGCTGCGCACCCGCGCCATCAGCGCGGCGACCTCCAGTGCCGTGTCGTCCGGGTCCGCGATCGGCGGCGCGACCGCGGTCTTGGAGAGGCAGTCGCCGACGCGGCGGCCGGCCAGCGCCTGGCAAAGCCGGTCGGCGTGCTGCTCGTCGACCACCGCGGCGAGCGTGGGGTCCTCGATCACGTAGGCCGGGACCAGCACCTTGATCATCTGGGAGGCCGGCAGGATCGCCTTGGGCTCGCCCCGCTCGTCCAGCACGAGCAGCCCGGGCAGCTTGTGCTCGGCCATCAGCCGGGCCGCGCCCAGGGCGTCGCTGTCGACGCTCACCGACTCGTATTCCACCGCCAGGTCACGTGCGCGCACGATCGGCTCCTCGTCTTCCCTGTACGTCCCTGGGCCCAGCGTCGTACGACTCCCGCCCCGCGCGCCAGGTCATCGGACGGAAACATACGCAACCTATGCGGCATCCCCCGGGAGCGCGCCGACGGTCCGCTCAACCAGCGTGACGACGTCGTCGGGCGCCTCGTCCAGCAGCAAATGCCCCGAGCCGTCCAGGACGTGCAGCCCGGTGCCCAGCTGCCGCTGCGCAGCCGGCCCTACGCGCCGGGGCGGCAGGAAGACGCGCGACCAGGGCCATCCACTCCGCGAGCTCCTCCGGCACCCGCCCGCCGGGCGCCACCATGTGACCCAGCACCCGGGGGGCCCGCGGCACCGTCGGACGAGCAAGCCACGGCACGGTGGCAGCCACCACGGCCGGAGGGACCAGGAGCCGCACCGGACCGGCGCTGGCCAGCAGGACGGCGATCCGCGGAGAGCCGGAGGCCGGCACGATGGCCCCGCCCAGCGAGTGCCCCACGACCAGAGCCGGGCCCGGCGCGGCCTGCTCCAGCACCTCGGTCAGCCACCGCCCGTACCAGACCGACCGTCCTCGGCGCGGCCGGGCCTCCGCGCTCAGGCCGGGCTGCCCGGGCACATCGAGCACCCCCGTGGGCCGGCGTGCAGTCGGCGCCGCTGCGATGTGCCGATGGACGGCGCCGTTGGTGTTCGTCCCCGGTACCAGCACCACGGCCCGCGCCGAAGCCACCGGCTCCGGGCCGGCAGCGATCACGCCGCCTTTTGCGGAGCCGGTGCCATGCGCCGGATGTGTCGTCGTGCGGCGGGATCGGGCGCGCATCCCGTGCCGATGGAGATCCGTTCGTTCAGCGGGTGACCAGCAGGCCCCGGCCGCGCAGCACCCGCCGCTCCAGCGGGCTGAAGATCAGCAGATCGATCGCGATACCGACGAGCAGGATCAGGAAGATGGCCAGGAACACCTGCGAGATGCTGGCGTTGTTGCGCCCGTTCTCCAGCAACTGGCCGAGGCCGACGCCCAGATCGGGCGAGGAGGCGATGATCTCGGCGGCCATCAGTGATCGCCAGGAGAATGCCCAGCCCTGCTTCAGTCCGGCGAGATAGCCGGGGAGCGCGCCCGGCATCACGATGTGCCAGGCGCCGCGCAGGCCGGTCGCGCCCAGTGTCCGTCCGGCGCGCAGGAACAGCGGGGGAATCTGGTCGATGCCCGCAACGAGGCCGTTGGCGATGGAGGGGACCGCGCCGAGCAGGATCACGGCGTACATCATCGAGTTGTTCAGGCCCAGCCAGAGCACGGCGGGCGGCACCCAGGCCACGGATGGCAGCGACTGCAGACCGGACAGGATGGGGCCGACGGCCGCCCTGACGAATTTCACCCGGGCGACCAGCAGGCCGAGCGGCGTACCGATGGCGAGTGCCATCACGAAGCCGAGCAGGCCGCGCGAGACGGATGTCCAGATGTAGTCGAGCAGCGTGCCCTGCCGCCAGGCGTCGGTCACCTCGGCCCACACCGCGGAGGGTGAGGGCAGCTTGTAGTCGGGGGCGACGTCGCCCCACACCAGCAGCTGCCAGACCACCAGCACCAGCGCGACGGCGGTGATGGGCGGCAGGACCTTGCGGATCAGGGTCTCGCGCAGCGGTGTACGGCCGGCCCGCACCGAGTCCAGTGCGTCGAGCCCGGCCTCCAGCCCCGCCAGATCTTGCGTGTCCTGGGGCTCCCCGGCTGCGGACGAGCCGGCCTTCTTGGCGTCGGCGCCGGTGTCAGTGCTGGCCATGGCGGCGGATCTCCCTACGCAGTTCTTCGGTGATCTCGACGGACAGTTCGGCGACCGCGCTGTCCTCGATGCGGCGCGGCTGCGGGATGCCGACGGTCCACTCCCGGGCGATCCGCCCCGGCCGCGAGGACAACAGCACCACGCGCTGCGCCAGCTTCACCGCCTCCCGCACGTTGTGTGTCACGAACAGCACCGACACTCCCGTCTCACCCCAGATACGGGTCAGCTCGTCGTGCAGTACGTCACGGGTGATCGCGTCCAGTGCGGCGAACGGCTCGTCCATCAGCAGCAGCCGGCTGTCCTGGGCCAGCGCCCGGGCCAGCGCGACGCGCTGGCGCATACCGCCCGACAGTTCGTGCACCCGCTTGCCGTGCGCGCCCCGCAGCCGTACGAGTTCCAGCAGCCGTTCCGCCTCCTGCCGGCGCTCGGGCTTGGCGACCCCGCGCAGCTTCAGCGCGAGTTCGATGTTCTTGCCCGCGGTCAGCCATGGGAACAGGGCGTGTTCCTGGAACATCAGGGCGGGCCGGCCGTCCGTGGCGATCGAGCCTGCGGTCGGCAGGTCCAGTCCCGCGACCAGGTTGAGCAGGGTGGACTTGCCGCAGCCGGAGGCTCCCAGGAGGGTGACGAACTCACCCGGTGCGACATCGAGGGTGATGTCGTCCAGCACGAGCTGCTGTCCGCCGGGCGCGCCCGGCGCGGGGAAGGACTTCGAGACGTGCTCGATACGGGCGGCGTGCGTCACTGCCGTGGCGGCCTCGGCAGCGTTGGCGACCGTGGTGGCCATGGTCGTCACCTCCTGGGAACTCATCGGATCCGGTTGTCGGCTACTCGGCTACTCGGCTACTCGGCGCCGAGACCGGCGTCGTCGACCTCGTCCTCGCCCTCGGCCTTGAGGACCTTGTTGAGCGGTGCGAGGTCGTAGATGCCCTTCAGATCGGGCTTCTCCAGGAGGCCGGCCTTGACGGCGTGCTCCGCTTCGGTGTTGAGGGTGGAGGCCAGCGGGTCGTCGAGGAAGGTGATGGACTTCCAGGCCGGGTCGATGACCTCGGCGGGCAGCGCCTTGCCCGACAGCTCCTTCAGCGCCGCGTTGGCGGAGGTCTTCGCCTTCTCCGGGTTGGCGTTGATCCATTCATTGGTCTTCACCGAGCCACGGAGCACGGCCTCGACGACGTCCGGGTGCTCCTTGAGGAACTTCTGCGACACGATGATGTTCGTGATCACGAACTTCTTGTCGGGCCACAGGTCGGCCTCGTCGAGGAGGACCTCCGCGCCCTCGGCGACCAGCTTGGACGCGGTCGGCTCCGGCACCCAGGCGCCGTCGATGGAACCGGACTTGTAGGCGTCCGGGGTGATCTTGTTGTCGGTGCGGACCACCGAGACGTCGCCCTTGCCGCTCTCCGCGTCGACCTTCCAGCCCTTCTCGGCGATCCAGTTGAGGAACGCGACGTCCTGGGTGTTGCCGAGCTGCGGCGTGGCGATCTTCTTGCCCTTGAGGTCGTCCAGGGTCTTGATCTTGTCCGGGTTGACGACGAGCTTCACGCCGCCGGAGGCGGACCCGCTGATGATGCGCAGGTTCTTGCCGTTCGACTTGGTGTAGCCGTTGATGGCGGGGGAGGGGCCGATCCAGCCGATGTCGATGGAGCCGGCGTTCAGCGCCTCGATCTCGGAGGGGCCGGCGTTGAAGGTGGACGCCTTGATCGTGGTGCCGCCGAGCTCCTTCTGGAGCAGGCCCTCCTGGACGCCCACCAGAGCGGTGGCGTGCGTGAGGTTGGGGAAGTAACCGATCTTCACTTCGTCGACGGAGAGCTTCTTGGCGCCCGCCGCGACCTCGGTCTGCTTGCCGTCGTCGGTGGACTCGGAACCGTAGCCGCACGCGGTGAGCAGGAGGGGAAGCGCGGCTATGACGGCGAGGGTGCGCAGGGTGGTGAGCGGTCTTGCGGCAGACACGGAGGTGTCCTCTCAGGGGATGGGCGATCAGGGAGGTGCGGAAATGCGAGGCGTACTGCGTCTTGGCACGCACCAACACCCCACTCCTCGGCCTTGGGCGGCAGGCTCGCTGTCGCGAGCTGAGAAGTGGAACGTGGGGCGTAGTCAGCCGAGGGATGTCCGATCCGCCGACAGAGGCGGGGCGGCGGGGAGGCGGCGCGGTTCGGAGAGAGTCAGGTTCTGTGGCGTCAGAGGGGCCGACAGATGGCACTGGACGTACGGCCGAGGTCGATGTGACGGCGCGAGGTCAGAAGGGGCAGCATCCGGCCTGTGCGGTCGAGCGTTCTCATGGCCACCCCCATAGATCCCTAGTTTTCCTACCTGGTTGCTAGGGATCGTGGCAGAAGGTGGCGTCTACCCCAAGGGGTAGTTCGCATGGTGGACGCGTCTATCTCGCTTTTTGAGATAGGCGGTGAGTTGTCCAGCGTGTCAGGGGTTTACCCAGGCGCTCGGGGCGTTGGTCAACGCGGAAACGTCGGTGGGAAGTTGGGCCGATGCGACGTCGGCGAGCGACACGCCTTCGAGGATCTCGCGCACGTTGGACCGCAATGCGATCCACAGGGGGAGCAGCGACTCGGCGGGGCCGGTGTAGGACAGCTCAGGGGGGCGGACTCCGCGTACCGAGACCAGTGGTCCGTCCACGGTGCGGATGACGTCGGCGATGCTGATGGACTCGGCGGGCTTGGCCAGCCGGTAGCCGCCGTTGCCCCCGCGCCGGCTGAGTACGAGGCTGCCCCGGCGCATGTCGTTGAGGATGCTCTCGAGGAACTTGTGCGGGATGTCCTGGGCGTCGGCGATGGCCTCGGCTTTCAGTGGGGCGTCATCCCGTGACGCGGCGAGCTGCAGCGCGGCACGTACCGCGTAGTCCGCTCTGGCTGAGATCCGCATGTGTGCATTATCCCGTACGGCTTCGGCCGGTGTCCGTTGCGCGCGGTCGCCGGGGGGGGGGGGGGGGGCCCCCCGCCCCCGCGACCGTGGGGCTCAGGCTGCGGCGGGCGTGTAGTGGGCGGCGTCGTCGCCCTCGATGACGTGGCTGAGGGGGCCGTCGATCCCGGCGGGGACATCGCCCGCGACGGTCACCCGGTGCAGCAGGCGCGGCAGGTCGCCGTAGTCGTCGGGGGCTTAGTGCTGGGTGATGCGGTTGTCGAACAAAAAACGGTCACGCCGAGTTCGCCAGGGAAAGGCCGAGCGGCATCGCAAGGTCAGACAGGCAGGACGAACGGAGGGTGCGCACCATTGAGGAAATAGTCCCCGACATCACGGAGCCGGTGAGCGACGGGCTCGTACAAGGTGTGGGTGCGGGCATTGCGCCAGAAGCGGTCGAAGCCCAGCCGTGAGGACGCGGAGCGGGCGCCGATGATGTCGAGGGCGCGGGCGGTGGACTCCTGCGCAGCCCTGGAGGCGGCGGCTTCGGCCATGGCCACGAGGACGGAGATCTCCGCGTACTCGTCGTAGGTGAGGTCTTCGCCTCGTGTCAGCCCGCCGTGCACGGCTTCCACTGCTTGATCGGCGAGCGCGGTCGCGGCGCGGGTGAGGACGGTGAGTTCTCCGTAGGCGGTCTGCACTTGCGGGTCGTGCGGGGTACCGGCCGGCCAGACGGGGTGCCAGGGTGCGTGGCCCGTCCTGCTGTACTCACGGGCTTCGGCGAGAACTCCCTCGGCCATGCCGAGAAGGAGCTGGGCGGAGAAGAGACGCCCGACCGGAGATGCCAGGGCGGCCCGGGGCGACAGCAAGTCCTCGTCCGCGGACAGGGAGCCGAGTACGTCGTCGGCACCCACCGGCACGTCGTCGAACTCCACGCTGCCGCCGGCCGCGAGCCGCTGGCCGAAGGTGTCGGCGTCGCCGTCGATCACCACACCGCGACGGGCGGGATCCACCACGACGGCGAGTGGTTCACCCGTGTCCTCCCGCACGGCGCGCACGGCGAGACGGTCGGCGACCAGGACCCCGGTGGTATAGCTCTGCCGACCGTCGAGCACCAGGCCGCCGGAGGTCCTGGCCAGCATCAGAGGCGGCTCCTGACGGGCGAGCCCGCCACCCCAGCACCACTCCTCAGCCGCGGACCGCTCCTCGATCTGCGCGGCGAGAGCGGGCCCGGCGAAGAACCGGGCGCTCCACGACAGGAAGTAGTGAGAGCTGAGCAGTTGACCGATCGCGCCGTCGGCTGCGGCGATCTCCCGGACGACGGCGTAGGCCGTGAGCCAGTCCGTGCCGCCTCCCTGGGACTCGGCCGGCATCAGGAGCGTCAGCAGTCCCGCCTCGCGCAGCCGGGACACCTCGTCGAACGGGGCCTTGCCCGCCTGCTCCCTGGCCACCGTGTCCGTGGCCAGGTCGTCCGCCGTCTCGCGGGCCACGCGCAGCCAGTGCGCTCGGCCGGGTCCGGTCCGGTCCAATGGCGAGGTGGGGCCGGACGGCGCAGTGGCAACGCCCATGGTGGTGGTCTCCTCAAGGTCGGTGGCAGGGTGCGGTGTCGGGGCTCTCTTGCCGGCCTGGCACGTACTTGTAGCCCACGCGCCGTACGGTGACGATCTGCTGCCGGTGAGCCGTGCCGAGCTTGCGGCGCAGGCGCGCGATGTGGACGTCCACGGTGCGGCCGTCGCCGATGTGGTCGTAGCCCCAGATGCCGGCCATCAACTGCTCGCGCGAGTGCACCTGGTGGGGATGGAGTACGAGGTGGGCCAGCAGTCCGAACTCCAGGTAGGTGAGGTCGAGTTCGCGTCCGTCCAACTCTGCGACATGTCGCGCGGGGTCGATGTGGATGACACCTCCTCCCGCTCCCGTCCGGTGCACGGGAGGCAAGTCCGTATGGGCGACCGGACGGATCTCCGGCCGTGTCACGTCCTTGGCGAAGAGCTGGGCGGGGTCGGTGCCCTCGGGGACGAGGACGAGGTAGCCGACGAGGGGAGCGGACCCGTTTCCCTCGTCGCCGTTCTGCACGGTGTCGCCCACGAGGCGGAGATGGCGCAGGTCGGTAAGCGGGGAATCCGATGGAGTGGCCTGGGCCGGAAGTGCCGTGGTCATGGCGGTCGTCCTTCAGAAGTACGGCGGCCGTCGGGCGCGACGGGTGGATGCGCCTGATCGCCTGGGATGAGAGAGAAGGAGCGGGTGGCACGCGCAGCGTGTGAGCCGCGTGCCTTACACGCCGCAGCAGGCGGCGCTGACGACGTGACCAAAGTCGACATGCCGACGACGAACGAGTCGCTGCTGCGTGTGGGACATGTGCATCATCCTGCGCACTCGCCGGGCGGGCCGTCAATGCTTTCCTAGTAAATCGATGGGAAATGTAGGGAAGGCAACATCGCGGGTGGGTTCACCGGTCACCGTCGATCGCCGGGCGGGCCTTGGGCGCGGTCGCCCTCTCCAGTCGGGCACGGAGTGCGGCCAGCTGGACCCTGAGCCTCTGCAGGGGGGTGGGCGGCAGCGCGCGGGCCGAGCCGCGCGCGTAGTTGCGCTCGACGTAGAACTGGCCCGCGCCGAGCACGGTGGTGACGGCGATGTACCAGAGGGTGGCCACCATCAGCAGCGGGATGACCTGGTAGGTCTGGTTGTAGACCAGCTGCACCGAGTACAGCAGGTCGTGCACGGCCAGCACGCTGACGATGCTGGTGCCCTTCAGGGTGCCGATCAGCATGTTGCCCGCGGTCGGGACGATGGAGCGCATCGCCTGCGGGATGACGATCCGGCGCAGGGTGCGCCGCCTGCCGATACCGAGAGCCTGGGCGGCCTCCGTCTGGCCGGCGTCGACGGAGAGGATGCCGCCGCGCACCACCTCGGCGGCGTACGCGGCTTCGTGCAGGGTCAGGCCGATGACGGCGGTGAGGGTGGGGCCGAGCAGGTTGACCGTCTTGACGGTGACGAACTCGGGCCCGAAGGGGATACCGAGGCCGAGCGTCGGGTAGAGGGCGCCGATGTTGAACCAGAACAGCAGCTGCACCAGCAGCGGGGTGGACCGGAAGATCCACACGTAGCCCCAACTCAGCGTGCGCAGCACCGGGTTGGCGGACAGCCGCATCACGGCCAGCGGGGTGCCGAGCAGGAAGCCGAGCACCATCACCACGCCGGTCAGCCACAGGGTGAGCAGCAGCCCGTCGAGCACGGCGGCGGTGGTGAAGTACCGGCCGACCACATCCCACTGGAAGGCGCGGTTGCGCACGACGGAGTTGACCACCATCGCGAAGACCAGCAGCGCGGCGGCAGCGGTCAGCCGGCGGCCGACGTGTCGGCGCGGCACGATCCGCGGTACATCGTCGTCGGGGCCTTGGCTGCTGGAGCCTTTGAGATGTCTTGCAGGCGGGACGGCTGCGGAGACGCGGGCGGAAACGGTGATGTCGGATGGCGAGACCATCAGGAGCTTCTCCAAGGGGAGGGAGGCGCGGGCGTCGGTGACCACCCGGCAGCGCACGTTCGTGGATGCCGCGCACACGCAGCACGGGTGCGGGGTGCCGGTGCGGGGTGGTGGTGGCTGGGTTTCGGCGTCATCACGCTCGCCGCGTCCCTCAACGCGGCCGGTACGGCTGCCGCGCGCGGCGGAGCCGGTCCGTCCTCGATCGTATGGGCGCACCGCGCGCCTGTGTCAACCACGCCCAGGAACTGCTGGGTGCCGGTCCGGCATCCGGGCCGTGGTTGACGGGAAGCGAGATGTACTGCTCAATTAGTCGCATGAATGCCGAGCAGCGCCTGGTCACCCGTGACCACATCGACTTCGGTCGGGTGTGGTCCGCCGCGTGTTGCGCCTGACGCGGCAGCGGGCCGTCTGACCGGCCCTTCCCTCCCTCGGTGACCCCGTCGCGGGCCGAGTTCCTCCCTTCGCAGGCACCGTCGTACGCACGCGCTGAACACACGCGGAACACGCGCTGAATCCGCGCTGAATCCGCTGAATCCGCGTACGGACGACGGGCCTGCGGGACCTGACACACGCTGCCGCCGCCCGACCTCGCCCGAGGCCCCTGCCCCGGCGTCATCACACCTGCTCACCACCTGATTCCCAGCACCCTGAAGCGCCGTCACACCCGGCCGCGCCGAGGGCTGCTCCGCCGTGCCCGCGTGCTGCCCACGGCACGGCCCCAGAGGACTTGAGGAAAGGCCATCTCCCATGCCCGTGGAGTTCCTTGGCATCGCCGCCACCAACGACGGCTCCGAAACCACCCCGCGCTCCGGCGCCGCCTTCGACAAGGAGTACACGCTCCGGCTCGCCCGGGCGCACGAGGACCACGGCTGGGACCGGGTGCTGTTCGCCTACGGCTCCGGATCGCCCGACCCCGCGCCGGCCGCCGCCTACATCGCGAGCAGGCTGGACCGCCTCCAGATCCTGCTCGCCCACCGGCCCAACGTCTCGTACCCGACCTTCGCCGCCAAGACCTTCGCCACCCTCGACCGGATCAGCGAGGGCCGGCTGACCGTGCACTTCATCACCGGCGGCAACGACCACGAACAGGGCCGGGAAGGCGACACCCTCACCAAGGACGAGCGCTACGCCCGCACCCGCGAGTACATCCGGATCGTCAAGAAGATCTGGACCACGCACGAGCCCTTCGACCACGAGGGCGAGCACTACCGGTTCCACGACTTCGTCAGCGACGTCTTCCCGGTCCAGCAGCCCCGCCCGAACGTGTCGTTCGGCGGTTCCTCTGCTGCGGCGTACGAGGCCGGTGGCGCCGAGGCCGACATCTACTGCCTGTGGGGCGAGCCCCTGGCGAAGACCGCCGAGCAGATCGAGAACGTCAAGGCCGCAGCGAAGGCCGCGGGCCGCACCGACGTGCCCCGCATCCAGGTCGCCTTCCGCCCGATCATCGCCCCGACCGAGGAACTGGCCTGGGAGAAGGCCCACCGCACGGTCGGCGCGATCAAGGCCCGCAAGGAGAAGGGCGAGGCGATCACCAAGCGCCACAACGGGCACGCCCAGCCACAGAACTCCGGCTCGCAGCGGCTGCTCGCCATCGCCGAGGCGGGGGAGCGCTACGACCGCGCCCTGTGGACCCCGACGGCCGCCGCCACCGGTGGCGCGGGCAATTCCAACGCCCTGGTCGGCACCCCGGAGACGGTCGCCCAGGCGCTGCTGGACTACTACGACCTCGGCGTCGACATCCTCTCCGCCCGCGGCTACGACCTGCTGGGCGACGCGATCGACTTCGGGCGGTACGTGATCCCGATCGTCCGCGAGGAGGTCGCCAAGCGCGACGCCGAACGGGCGGCGCGCGGCACGCAGAACCTGGCGGCGGTGAACGGATGACGTCCGCGCCCGAACTGGCGATCGCTCAGGTCACCGTCGCCGACCCGAGAGTGAAGCCCCTGCTGCGCGAACTCGGCGACGAGTACTCACGACGCTACGGCAGGGACGCTCACGCCGAACTGGCCCGCTATCCGGACGAGGAGTTCACCGCGCCGTACGGCGGCGTGCTGCTCCTGCTCCTCGAACACGGCGAGCCGGTCGCGGGCGGCGCCTTCCGCCGGTACGACGCGACCACGGCCGAGCTTAAGCGGATCTGGACGCACTCCGCCCACCGTCGGCGGGGCCTGGCCCGCCGTGTCGTCGCCGAGCTGGAACGTGAGGCGCGAGCCCGCGGCTACCGGCGGATCTACCTGACCACCGGTCCACGCCAGCCCGAGGCCCGCGGCCTGTACCTGGCCACCGGCTACACCCCGCTGTTCGACACGGAGGCCGACCCGGAAACCATCGGCCCGCTGCCCTTCGAGAAGCACCTGCCGGCCGACGCACGCACAGCACGCACGGGAAAGGCAGCCGACCTGTGAACCTTCGCCCGATCAGAACCCGCCTGCGCATCGCCGCGACCGTCGCGCTGCTGCCCGTACTGGCGCTGACCGCCTGTGGCTCCGGCGACACCTCCGGCACCACACCGGCGGGCGCTCAGGCATCCCCCGCGCCGACCGACGACCCGGTCGCCGCCGTACGCAAGGTGGACTCCGTCGCCGCCCTGCTGCCCGTCGCCGTCCGCAAGTCCGGCACGCTGCGGGTCGGCAGCTCGATCGGATTCCCGCCCGGGGCGTACTACCCGAACGGGCAGGACAAGCCGCCCGCCGGCCAGGACATCGACATCGCGGACGCGGTGGCCAAGGTCCTCGGCGTGAAGCTGGAGCGGCAGGACGCCTCGTTCGAGACGATCCTGCCCGCCCTCGGCAGCGGCAAGTACGACTTCGGCACCGGCAACTTCGGGGTCACGAGCGAGCGCCTGAAGACCGTCGACTTCGTCACCTACATCAACGACGGCCAGGGCTTCGCGGTGAAGAAGGGCAACACCGCACTCACGACGAAGGTCACGGACCTCACCCAGCTGTGCGGGCTGACCATCGGCACCGGAGCCGGCACCACCTTCGAGGCGACCCTCACCGCGCAGAAGGGGGTGTGCGCCAAGGCGGGCAAGAAGCCGTACGACGTGAAGGTCTACTCGGAGAACGGGGCGACCGTCACCGCGCTCCAGCAGGGCCGGATCGACGTGATCATGTCGACCATCAACGGCCTGCGCTACCAGGCGGCACAACCTGCCTCGCAGACCACCTTCCTCGGCGAGTACCACCGCCTCGACGTCGGCTTCGCCTTCAAGAAGGGCTCCCCGCTCACCAAGGCGTTCCAGGCCGCCGTCAACGAGCTGATCAAGGACGGCACCTACGCCCGGATCCTCAAGAAGTGGGGCACCTCCCCCTCCGCGATCGACACGTCGCGGATCAACCCGCCCGAGCACACATAAGAGCTGAGCAGGAACACCACGATGAGACCGACCA
This sequence comes from Streptomyces sp. T028, assembly GCF_048159505.1. NCBI lineage: Bacteria > Bacillati > Actinomycetota > Actinomycetes > Kitasatosporales > Streptomycetaceae > Streptomyces > Streptomyces sp. T028. Next base: position 19,757 of record NZ_JBLRVZ010000031.1, on the reverse strand, counting down.
CCGACACCGTGCCGCCCGGCGCGGCCATCCCGGGCGGCGGCCGCGAAGCCCCTCCCACGCCGGACGACCCGACCTCGCTCAAGGTCGTCCCCGCCCGCCACTACGCCCGCTGGGTCGCGGCCGTGGCCGTGATCGTGCTGGTCGCCCAGTTCGTGCACGGGCTGGTCACCAACCCGGTCTGGGAATGGGGCGTCTTCAGCGACTACGTGCTGTCCGAGACGATCGTCCAGGCGGTGTGGGTGACCCTCCAACTCACCGCCTACGCCACGGTGTTGGGCTTTCTCCTCGGCACGGTCCTGGCGTTCATGCGGCTCTCGCACAGCCCGGTGCTGCAGACCGTCGCCTGGACCTACATCTGGATCTTCCGGTCCATCCCGATGATCGTCCAGCTGGTGTTCTGGTTCAACCTGAGCGCGCTGTACGAGAGGTTGGGCTTCGGCATCCCCTTCGGCCCGGTGTTCTGGTCCGTCGACAGCAACAGCATCATCGGCACCATGGGCGCGGCCGTCATCGGGCTGACGCTGCACCAGGCCGCCTACGCCGCCGAGATCGTGCGCGGCGGCGTCATAGCCGTCGACCACGGACAGCTGGAGGCCGCCGCCGCGCTGGGCATTCCGCGGCTGCGGCAGATCCGCCGGATCGTGCTGCCGCAGGCCATGCGCGCCATCCTGCCCACGGCCGGCAACGAGATCATCGGCCTGCTCAAGGGCACCTCGGTGGTCTACGTGATGTCCATCGGCGAGCTGTTCTACCAGGTGCAGGTGATCTACGGCCGCAACGGCCGGGTGATCCCGCTGCTGCTGGTCGCCACCGCCTGGTACGTGGTCCTCACCTCCCTGCTGTCGGTCGCCCAGTACTACGTGGAGCGCCGTTACGCCCGGGGCGCCAACCGCACCCCGCCGCCCACCCCGCTCCAGCGCGCCCGGCGCTTCGTCCGCAACCTGCGCGCGGCGGCCGCCCGGCCCAACCAGCCCGTCATACCCCTGAAACCCTTGGGAGACAGCCGATGAGCGACGTGACGGTGGCCGTCAAGGACGCGAAGCCGACGGCCGACGGCGTGATGGTGGACGTCCACGGCGTCCACAAGAGCTTCGGCCCGCTGGAGGTGCTGCGCGGCGTCGACCTCCAGGTTCGTGCCGGCGAGGTCACCGTGATCCTCGGCCCGTCCGGCTCCGGCAAGTCCACGCTGCTGCGCACCATCAACCACCTGGAGAAGGTCAACCGCGGCTGGATCAGCATCGACGGCGAACTCATCGGCTACCGCCGCTCCGGCGGAAAGCTGCACGAACTGAAGGAGAAGGACGTTCTGAAGCAGCGCACAAACATCGGGTTCGTCTTCCAGAACTTCAACCTCTTCCCGCACCTGACCGTCCTGGAGAACCTCGTCGAGGCACCCGTCTCCGCGCTGCGACGCCCGCGCAAGCAGGCGGAGGAGACCGCCCGCCGGCTGCTGGACCGGGTCGGACTCGCCGACAAGACCGACGCCTATCCACGGCAGTTGTCCGGAGGCCAGCAGCAGCGCGTGGCCATCGCCCGCGCGCTCGCCCTCGAACCGAAGGTGTTGCTCTTCGACGAGCCCACCTCGGCGCTCGACCCGGAACTGGTCGGCGAAGTCCTTGACGTCATCAAGGACTTGGCCCGCACCGGAACCACCATGATCGTCGTGACCCACGAGATCGGCTTCGCCCGCGAGGTCGCCGACACGGCGGTGTTCATGGACGGCGGTGTCGTCGTGGAGCAGGGGCCGCCCGCGGCAGTCCTGGACGACCCGCGGCACGAACGCACCCGCGCCTTCCTCTCCAAGGTCCTCTGACCACCCCTCACCCCTTTCCGTAAGCAAGGAGCACGACTGTGTCCACCTCGATCACTCGCCGCACCACCGCAGCCGCGCTGGGACTGACCGCCGCCCTCGTCCTCGCCGCCTGCGGCAACCCCGATGACGGCGGCACGACCGAGGTCGCGGCCGCGTCGGGCAGCAAGACGAAGATCAACATCAGCCCTGACCAGGACCGCATCACCACCGACAAGGTCGACTCGATAGCCGCCGAGGTCCCGGAGAAGATCCGAAAGAGAGGCACCCTGGAGATCGTCGACTCGTCCGGCTCCGCAGCGCCGCTGACCTTCTTCGCCACCGACAACAAGACCGTCATCGGCGTCGAGCCCGACATCGCCTCCCTGGTCGCCGACGTGCTCGGCCTCAAGCTGCACATCAACACGGTCTCCTGGGAGAACATCTTCGTCGGCCTCGACAGCGCCAAGTACGACGTCGGCTTCAGCAACATCACCGTCACCGAGGAGCGCAAGGAGAAGTACGACTTCGCCACCTACCGCGAGGACAACCTCGGCTTCGAGGCGAAGAAGGGCAGCGGTCTGAAGGTCACGGGGCCCGAGGACGTGGCGGGCAAGACGGTCGCCGTGGGCAGCGGCACCAACCAGGAGAAGCTGCTGATCGAGTGGAGCAAGGAGAACGAGGAGGCCGGCCGCAAGCCGGTGAACATCAAGTACTACCAGAACGACAGCGACACCTACCTCGCCCTCCAGTCCGGCCGCATCGACCTCTACCTCGGCCCCAACCCCACCGCCGCCTACCACGCGGCCACCACGGGAAAGACGGAGGTCGTCGGTACCTACTCCGGTGCCGGCTCCACTCTCCAGGGCCTCATCGCGGCCACCACCAAGAAGGACAGCGGCCTGGTCAAGCCGCTCGCCGACGCGCTCAACGAGGTCATCGAGAACGGCACGTACGCGAAGGTCCTTCAGCGCTGGGGCCTGTCCGACGAGGCCGTGACCACGTCCGAGATCAACCCGCCCGGCCTGCCCAAGACCAACAAATAACGGACCCGGCGCGGAGGCCGCACGCCTCCGCGCCCCTGTCCCTCCGCTTCTCTTCCTTCACGCCTGCGTGCAGGACTCGTTCCGGCGCGCAGGACTCCTTCGTACAGGACACGAGGTCATGCCCCGCGAACTCCACCTCTCCATCGAACTCAGCGGGACCGGCCACCACCCCGCGGGCGCCGATCCCACCGCACCCCTCACCGCCGCACCCTGGGCGGACCTGGTTCGTCTCGCGGAGCAGGGCGCCCTGGACTTCGTCACCGTCGGCGACACCCCCACGCCGCCACCCGACGGCAGCGGCGACAGCGGCGGCCGGCTCGACGCGGTGGCCGTACTGGCCCGCGTCGCCCCCGTGACCAGCCGGATCGGCCTTGTCCCGACCGTGACCACCACCAATACTGAGCCCTTCCACACCTCCACCGCCCTTGCCAACCTGGACTTCGTCAGTGAGGGCAGAGCCGGCTGGCAGGTCGACGTCTCCACCACCGAGGCCCACACCGAGGCCCACACCGTGGGCCGCTTGCCCCGGGCATCCGCCGCCGAGCTGTGGGCCGAGGCGGCCGACGTCGCCGAGTTCGCCGCCCGGTTGTGGGACAGCTGGGAGGACAACGCGGAGACACGGGGCGCCGCCACCGGCCGTCGCACCGCCGGCGACCGGCTCCACCCCATGGACTTCGACGGCCCGTACGTCTCCGTCCGCGGGCCGTCCACGGTCCCCCGCCCGCCGCAGGGGCGGCCGCCCCTCGCCGTCACCCTCGATGTGCACGACTCGGACGGGCAGTGGGAACTGGCCGCGGGCCACGCCGACGTCGTACTGCTGGACGTCGATCAGCCGGCCACCGTCCGGCTCGCCCGTGCGGCGCTCCTGCACCGGACGGCGGAGGCCGGACGCGACCCGGACGCGCTGCGGGTGCTGGTACGGGTCGCCGTCGATCTCGGCGGTGGAGCCGGGCCGGGACCCCACTCACTCCCAGCCGTCGACACCGTGCGCTTCACCGGCACCGCCGCGGACCTCGCCGGACTGCTCGCCGACTGGCACGCGGCCGCCGGCGCCGACGGCTTCCACCTCCTCCCGGCCTCGGCCCCAGCCGATCTGCCCGCCGTGGTCCACGAACTCGTACCGCCGCTGCGCGAGCACGGAATCTTCCGCACCGACTACACCGGCCGCACCCTCCGCGACCACCTTGGCCTGCCCCGCCCCGTCGGCCGCTTCGCCCGACGGGGCGGACACGGCCCGATGACGCACACCGCGACGGCCGCGTGCGGCGCGGGGACGGCCCGAACGTCCCAGCCCACCTGGTACTCCTGAAAGGTCTCCTCATGTCCACCGTCCTCTCCGTCTCAGGAAGCCCCTCCGCCACCTCCCGCACCGCACGGCTGCTGCGCCACCTGGACGACCGGCTCATCGCACAGGGGCACGAGGTGATCCCGCTGGACGTCCGCACGATCCCCGCCGAGGCGCTGCTCGGCGCCGACTTCCGGCATCCGGCGATCGTCGAGGCCACAGCCCTGTTCGAGCGGGCGGACGGGGTGGTGATCGGCACCCCCGTCTACAAGGCCGCCTACTCCGGGCTGCTGAAGTCCCTGCTGGACCTGCTGCCGCAGTACGCCCTGGTCGGCAAGACGGTCCTGCCGCTGGCGACCGGCGGGACCACGGCGCACGTCCTGGCGATCGACTACGCGCTGCGCCCGGTGCTCAGTTCCATGGGTGCCGCGCACATCGTCCAGGGCTGGTTCACGCTCGACAAGGACATCACGGTGGGCGACGACCGCACCCTGACCGTCGCGCAGGGCCCGGCCGAGGCCCTCGCCCAGGTCGTCGACCAGTTCTCCGAAGCCCTCGGCAGCCGTACGGCCCTGCCGACGGCCACCGGACGAGCAGCCTGACCGTGACCGCCGACCACGACGAGCGAAAGGCGTGAGCCTGAAGTGAGCCTCACCTTCCACTGGTTCCTTCCCACCAACGGCGACAGCCGTCATGTCGTCGGCGGCGGCCACGGCACCCCGGTCACCGCGGCCGGAGGCGACCGGCCGCCGAGCATCGGCTACCTCACCCAGATCGCCCGCGCCGCCGAGGACCTCGGCTTCACCGGCGCGCTGACCCCCACCGGCGCCTGGTGCGAGGACGCCTGGCTGACCACCGCCATGGTCAGCCGGCACACGGAACGCCTGAAGTTCCTGGTCGCCTTCAGGCCCGGTTTCGTCTCGCCCACACTCGCCGCGCAGATGGCGTCCACCTTCCAGCGGCAGAGCGGCGGCCGACTGCTGCTCAACGTGGTCACGGGCGGGGAGAGCCACGAGCAGCGCGCCTACGGTGACTTCCTCGACAAGGACGCCCGCTACGCCCGCACGGACGAGTTCCTTCAGATCGTCCGCGCGCTGTGGGACGGCGGGACCGTGGATCTGGCGGGCGAGCACCTCCGGATCGAGGACGCGCGGCTCGCCCGGGTACCCGACCCGCTGCCGGAGATCTACTTCGGCGGCTCCTCACCTGCCGCGGGCGAGGTCGCCGCCCGCCACGCGGACGTCTATCTCACGTGGGGCGAGCCGCCCGCCGCCGTCGCCGAGAAGATCGCCTGGATCCGGACCCTGGCCGCGAAGGAGGGGCGGACCATCCGCTTCGGTATCCGCCTCCACGTCATCACTCGCGACACCTCCGAGCAGGCATGGGCCGAGGCACAGCGGCTCCTCGACGGCTTCGACCCCGAGACCGTCGCCGCCGTACAGGCCGGGCTCGCCCGCAGCGAGTCCGAGGGACAGAAGCGCATGCTCGCCCTGCACGGCGGAGGCCGCGACGGCCTTGAGATCCACCCGAACCTGTGGGCCGGCATCGGTCTGGTGCGCGGCGGAGCCGGCACGGCACTGGTCGGCAGCCACACCGAGGTGGCCGAACGGATCGCCGAGTACCACCGGCTCGGCATCGACGAGTTCGTGCTCTCGGGCTACCCGCACCTGGAGGAGGCGTACTGGTTCGGTGAGAACGTCCTGCCGCGCCTCGCAGCCCAGGGACTGTGGGCCCACCCGACGCCCACCACCGCCCTTTCAACGAGCGCTTCGCGCACCCCTTCTGACTCCACGCCCGCAGACGCAGCCGCCCAGCCTGCAGCCCAGGTCCCCTTCGCGGGCTCCCGAACTCCGCGATGGCCCTCGCCCCGCGATGGGGCCCGCGCGCCGTGATCGACACCCGTCTGTGCTTCTGGCGGAGGGCGGCGGACGCTCGAACTCGCCGACGTTATCGACCGCGAGCGGCGGCTGGGCGCCGGGCAGGGGCGCGGCCTCGGCCCACACGGAACTGGACCGGCTCGACCCGCTGGAGGTCGCCGAAGCGGCCGCTTCCGGTTCGCTGCTGGTCGACATCCGCTACGCCGCGCCGCGCGAGCGCGACGGCACCATCCCCGGCGCGCCGGTCGTCGAGCGCAACGAGCCGGAGAACCCCGACGGGCTCACCCTGCGCCGGGACTTCCCCGCGGTTGCGCCGGTCCGGCTCAGCGTCTCGCGCGAGTGGGCTCCGACCCGTCTCCGACCGATGCCGCCGTCGGGGCCGTGCGCGCACTGCTCGCCTCCTGCGAGGCGGACCGGGCGGCGTAGCGCCTTCCTTCCATCATGTGAGACACCGGGCGAGACAGGGGTACGCCCTCTTGACGTGGCACGAAGGCCGCCGGACACTCCAGAGCAGAGATCCCTATTGAATTGGTAGGAAATGATGGAGCGTCTGGAGCCGCCCGCCGACCGCCCCGTGCGCGTGGGCCGGTCGTCGCTCCTCCTGACCTCCCGCCGCCACATCGATCTCCTGCGTGTCTGCAGCGCGGCGAGCCCTCTGCGCTGAACCGGCGGTACCCCGCCGACACCGCATCCCCGCCGCGCAACGGGTACGCGCCGACGCCGCCGCGCGCCCACCACCCCATGTGCGCCGCCCGCCGCACCTCTGAGAACCAGAAGCCGGACCCGGACCCGGACCCAGGGAGACACATGCCCGCCGCACCCCTGACCACCGTGCCGTACCTCCCCTCCCCGCCGTCGTTCCGAGGCAGGATCGGCCGTGACGCGAGCAGCGGCTACTACGCCACCTCGCGCCGCTACCGCCTCCACCTCTCGCTGTCCTGCCCTCACTGTCTGCGGATCGCCATCACCCACAGCCTGCTCGGTCTGGGCGAGACTCTTCCGGCGGTGCTGCTGCCGGCCGTGCCCGACCGGCCCGACGGCGGACACTCCGCTCTGCGCCCCTTGTACGAGGCCAGTTCACACCGGCATCCCGGACCAGCCGTCGCACCGGTGCTGAGCGACACCTGGACGGGACGGATCGTCAGCACGCACACCCCGGACATCCTCCGGGACCTGGCCCTGCGCTTCGCCGGTGACGACCCCGACCGGCCCGTGCTGTACCCGCACGGCACTGAGGCGGAGATCGAGGCCGTCGAACACCTCTGCGCGTACCGCATCAACGAAACCGCCCAGCGCGCCGGGCAGGCCGACGCCGACGCCACGGCACGCCACACCGCCCTCGCTTCCCTGCTCCGCGTCCTGGGGTCACTGGAGAGGCGGCTCGCCCACCAGGACTTCATCCTGGGCGACGAAGTGACCGCCGCCGACGTGCAGTTGTGGGTGACCCTGGTCCAGCTCGACACGGTGCACCGCTTGCACCTGGACGCCGCAGCGGTGCACCGCATCGCCGACCATCCGCACCTGTGGGCCTACGCACGGCGACTGGCCGCCCACCCCGCCTTCGGCCGACACCTCGACCTGGACGGCATCGCCCTCAGGCACCATGCCCACTGCCGAGGACTGGAGGCCGCAGGGGCGGCCGTGCAGATCCTGGACTGGGCGGTTCACATCGCGGACGGTGCCGCCGCGCAGCCCTGCCAGGAGCCTCTGGACGGTTTCATGGGACCGCAACACGCTCTCCACCTTCGTCCGTCCAACTCCGCTTAGCGTCTCTGATTGGCTTAGCGACCCTCATGTTGCTCAAGGTGTGAGCCAATCGCCTTCGTGCCCTGGTGCCGAATGCCGAAGCGCTCGGCCCGCGTGGCACGTCCCTCCGGACGCTGGTCGGCCCAGCCTGCACAGCTATGGGGTCGAGGAGGGTGCCCGACGTCGCCTGGGCGCCGGGCGTGCGGTGACAGTCTGTCACAGGATTGCTACGGATCGTTAATCGGACTAGTGAGCCCTCTGCGCGAGGGCCGGTGATCACACACGGTCGACCAGGAAGGCACCCTTTCGTGTCCGCACATCCCCCTCTTCATCTTGCCGTGGCGCTGGACGGCGCCGGTTGGCACCCGGCTGCATGGCGCGAGCCGGGCGCCCGGCCTCACGACCTGTTCACCGCCGGTTACTGGGCCGACCTCGTGACCGAGGCCGAACGCGGCCTGCTCGACTTCGTGACGTTCGAGGACTCGCTCGGGCTGCAGTCCTCGCACCTGACGGAGCCGGACGGGCGCACCGACCAGGTCCGGGGCCGACTGGACGCGGTGCTGGTCGCCTCCCGGGTCGCACCGCTGACCCGGCACATCGGGCTGGTCCCCACGGTGGTCACCACCCACACCGAGCCGTTCCACATCTCCAAGGCGATCGCCACCCTGGACTACGTCAGCACCGGCCGCGCGGGCCTGCGCATCCAGGTGACGGCACGGCAGAACGAGGCCGCGCACTTCGGCCGCCGAACCTTCCCACCCCTCCGTGTCGAGGACTGGGACACCCCGGCCGGCCGGGAACTGATCGCCGACCTCTTCGAGGAGGCCGCGGACCACATCGAGGTGGTGCGCCGCCTGTGGGACAGCTGGGAGGACGACGCGGAGATCCGCGACGTCGCCACCGGACGCTTCATCGACCGCGGCAAACTGCACTACATCGACTTCGAGGGCGGGCACTTCAGCGTCAAGGGACCCTCGATCACTCCCCGGCCGCCGCAGGGACAGCCCGTCGTCAGCGCGCTCGCGCACCAGAGCGTGCCGTACCAACTGGTGGGCCGTTCGGCCGACATCGGTTACGTCACCCCGCACGACACCGACCAGGCCCGCGCCGTCGTCGCCGAGATCCGTGCAGCCCAGGCCGCGGCAGGGCGCGCGGAGGAGCCGCTGCACATCTTCGGGGACCTGGTCGTGTTCCTGGACGACGATCCCGCCGCGGCCAAGGCCCGCAAGGCCCGCCTGGACGACCTCGCGGGCTACGCCTGCACCAGCGACGCCGAGGTGTTCACGGGTAGCCCCCTGCAACTGGCTGACCTGCTACTGGAGTGGCGCCGGGCCGGCCTGAGCGGTTTCCGGCTGCGCCCCGGAGTCATCGGCCATGACCTGGAGCAGGTCACACGGGGCCTGGTGCCCGAACTCCAACGCCGAGGCGCCTTCCGGCATGCCTACGAGGCGGACACCCTGCGCGGGCTGCTCGGGCTCGGCCGCCCCGCCAACCGCTACGCCGCCGCCTGAAGCCGGAGGAGTCGTACGACCATGAGCAAACCGACTACGGCCACACCGGCCACGGGCACACCGGCCACGGGCAAACCCCTGAAGCAGATCCACCTCGCCGCCCACTTCCCCGGCGTCAACAACACCACCGTGTGGAGCGACCCACGGGCGGGCAGCCACATCGAGTTCAGCTCGTTCGCCCACTTCGCGCGGACCGCCGAACGAGCCAAGTTCGACTTCCTGTTCCTCGCCGAGGGACTGCGACTGCGCGAACAGGGCGGCCGGATCTACGACTTGGACGTGGTGGGACGCCCCGACACCTTCACCGTACTGTCCGCGCTCGCCGCCGTCACCGAACATCTCGGCCTGACCGGCACCATCAACTCCACCTTCAACGAGCCCTACGAAGTGGCCCGCCAGTTCGCCAGCCTGGACCACCTCTCCGGCGGACGCTCCGCCTGGAACGTCGTCACCTCCTGGGACGCCTTCACCGGGGAGAACTTCCGCCGCGGCGGCTTCCTCCCGCAGGAGGAGCGCTACTCCAGGGCCAAGGAGTTCCTGTCCACCGCCACCGAGCTGTTCGACTCCTGGCACGGCGACGAAATCGTCGCCGATCAGCAGTCCGGCATCTTCCTGAAGGACGCGCAAGCCGGAGCCTTCGTCCACCACGGACAGCACTTCGACATCGCCGGTCAGTTCAACGTCCCGCGCAGCCCGCAGGGCCAACCGGTGATCTTCCAGGCCGGCGACTCCGACGAGGGCCGCGAGTTCGCCGCCGCCGGCGCCGACGCCATATTCAGCCGGCACAGCACCCTGGAGGCCGGCCGGGACTTCTACACCGACGTCAAGGGACGCCTGGCCCGCCACGGCCGAACCCACGACCAACTGCTGATCCTGCCCGCGGCGACCTTCGTACTCGGCGACACCGACGCCGAGGCGCAGGAGCTGGCACACGAGGTACGACGCCAACAGGTCAGCGGCCAGACCGCGATCAAGTACCTCGAACACGTCTGGAACCGGGACCTGTCCGCCTACGACCCGGACGGCCCGCTCCCCGACATCGACCCGGACCCAGGCGAGAACACCATCGCCCGCGGCCGGGCCAGCGTCCGGATGTTCCGCGACCCACTCGCCGTCGCCAGGCAGTGGCGCGAGCGCGCCAAAGCGGAGAACCTGTCGATCCGCGAGCTGGTCATCGAGACCACCGGCCGCCAGTCGTTCATCGGCTCCCCGGCCACCGTCGCCGAGACCATCAACGCCTTCGTCCAGGAGGACGCCGCCGACGGCTTCATCCTGGTCCCGCACATCACCCCCGGCGGCCTGGACGAGTTCGCCGACACCGTCGTCCCTCTGCTCCAGGAACGCGGTGTGTTCCGCCACGACTACACGGGCACCACGCTCCGCGACCACCTCGGCCTGGCACACCCCGACGCTCGCGCGGAGCCGGAGACCCGGCGGGCGGCGTCGTGAAGTTCCTGGCCATCACCCTCATCGTGCACGCCCCGGATCCGGTGACCGGCGTCCAGAAGTCCACCAACGACCGCTTCCGCGAGGTGATCGACAACGCGCTGCTGGCCGAGGAACTCGGATTCGACGGCTTCGGCGTCGGCGAACGCCACGAGCGGCCGTTCATCTCCTCCTCACCACCGGTCGTGCTCAGCCACATCGCCGCGCTCACCTCCCGGATCCGCCTGTTCACCGCCGTCACCACCCTCAGCCTGCTCGACCCGGTACGCGCGTACGAGGACTACGCGACCCTGGACCACCTGTCCGCGGGCCGACTCGACCTGATCATCGGCAAGGGCAACGGCACCGCCCAACGCGAGCTGTTCCACGTCACTCCCGAGGACCAGTGGGACCGCAACGCCGAGAGCTACGAGCTGTTCCGCCGTATCTGGCGGCAGGACAAGGTGAGCGCCTCCCCGCGCTTCCGCCCCGAGCTTGCAGACGCCGAGGTGTGGCCGAGACCGCTCCAGCAGCCCATCCGGGTCTGGCACGGCAGCGCGACCAGCCGGGAGTCGGTCGACCTCGCCGCCCGCTACGGGGACCCGCTCTTCTCGGCCAACGTCACCAACCCGATCGAGCCGTACGCCGAACTCATCCGCTACTACCGGGAGCGCTGGGAGCACTACGGCCACGACCCGGCCCGGGCCGTCGTCGGCGCGGGAACGGCCGGCTACTACGCGGCCCGCACCTCGCAGGAGGCCGTCGCCGCATATCGGCCGGTGTTCGAGGGCCATCTCGCGTTCCAGAAACGCCTGGGCGTCGAGCCGGTGTTCGCCACCCTGGAGGACTTCGTCGAACGCAGCTCGGCACTGATCGGCAGCCCTCAACAAGTCATCGACAAGGTGCACCGCTACCACGAGCAGTTCGGACACAGCGTGCTCCACCTGCACGCCGACGCAGGCGGTCTCACCCACGCCCAGCACCGTGCCTCGCTCGAACTCTTCCAGTCCGACATCGCCCCGGTTCTGCGACGCGGCATCCCCGACCCGCCGTTCCCCTGGGCTCCGGTCACCACCGAGCCCGAGCCCGAGCCCGAACCTGAACCCGAGTCCGCATCCGCCCCCGCCCCCGCATCCACCGACCGCTGAGGAGCAACACCCGACCATGTCCGGCATCCCTCTCGGAGTCCTCGACCTCGTCCCGATCTCGTCCGGCTCCACCGCCGCAGAGGCGCTGCGCAACACCGTCGACCTCGCCCAGCAGACCGAGCGGTTCGGCTACACCCGCTACTGGTTCGCCGAGCACCACCTCAACCCCGGCGTGGCCGGGACCTCTCCGGCAGTCGTACTGGCCCTGACCGCCTCCGCGACCTCCACCATCAGGATCGGCTCCGGGGCCGTACAGCTCGGTCACCGCACCGCCCTGTCCACCGTCGAGGAGTTCGGACTGATCGACGCCCTGCACCCCGGGCGACTCGACCTGGGCCTCGGCCGCTCGGGCGGACGTCCCCCCGGCCGGACGGCAGGGCCCCGGCCGACCACGACCCCCGTCGTCGACGGGCGAGCCCCCAACGGGCTGAAGATCCCGCCACGGTTCTCCCCCGAACACCTGGCCGGCTCGCCCCGTTTCCTGCTCCAGCAGCAGCTCCTGCACCAGCCCGGCGCCGCCCCCCAGGACTACGGCGAGCAGGTCGACGACATACTCGCACTCCTGCGCGGCGACTACCGCTCCACGGACGGGATCGAAGCGCACGCCGTCCCCGGTGAGGGTGCCGAGGTGCAGGTATGGATCCTCGGCAGCAGCGGCGGGCAGAGTGCCGACGTCGCGGGCCGAGGCGGCCTGCGCTTCGCCGCCAATTACCACGTCAGCCCGGCCACCGTACTGGAGGCGGCCGAGGGCTACCGCGCCGCGTTCCAGCCGTCCGACCACCTCGACAAGCCCTACGTCAGCGTCTCCGCCGACGTCGTCGTCGCCGAGGATGACGAGACCGCCCGCGAACTGGCCACCGGCTACGGCCCGTGGGTCCGCAGCATCCGCACCGCCGATGGCGCCATCCCCTTCCCGACCCCGGAGCAGGCCCGCGCCCACGCCTGGACCGCAGCGGACCGGACCTTGGTCGCCGACCGCGTCGACACCCAGTTCGTCGGCTCCCCGGGGCGCGTCGCCGACCAGCTCGAACAACTTCAGGAGGCCACCGGCGCCGACGAACTGATCATCACCACCATCACCCACGACCACGCCGACCGGGTGCGCTCCTACCAACTCCTGGCAGAAGAGTGGCTACGCCGATGAGCCGGTCGCGGCCCGGCTCCTGACGCCGAGGGGCAGGCCCGCCGACTCTCGCCGGCCGAGTTGGTGATCAGGCACGCCGACCGGGCGGCCACAAGCCAGGGCCTCCGCGCAGCCTGTCCCGTCCCTCAGCACTCCCGCTCGGTAGCAGATCCCTTTGACGACGGCGTCAGTGCGTGCTGGCGATACTGGGCGAACATTCGAACGATCGGGGGCCGAAGTGGCAGGGCCGATGGAACTGCACGGTCTGGCCGTCGGCCTGATGATCGCGGTGGTGACCGCGCCCGTGGGTGTCTCGGGTGCGGTCTTCCTGCTGCCCGTGCAACTGAGCGTGTTCGGCGTGCCCAACCCGGCGGTCACCCCCACCAACCTGCTGTTCAACGTGGCCGTGTGCGTTTTGGCATGCGCAAGAAAGGCCCTGCCCGGCGTTTCCGCTGGTCAGGGCCTCAAATCTTGATGACGGTGGCGTGTCCGCTGCAGAGGGTGGTGAGGTCCTCCGGGTCGGAGGTCAGGATCGTGACCGGGTCGGGGGCGGCGAGGGCGGTGGCGCTGAGCATTGCGTCGATAGCGTATTTGTGGCCGTGCAGGCCGGCGTCGGCGAGGAGAGCGGCGGCGTGGCGGGCGATCGGCTCGGTGACCGGTTCGACGACAAGGCGGGACAACGTCCACTCCAGGGCCGGCCGGTTGATTCGGGGGTGGACCACCTCGACGAGGGTTGCCGCAGAGGTGATCACTCGCAGGTCGTCGGTGCGTGCGAGGGTGAGCCAGCCGGTGACTGTGCGATCGCGCAGCACGGCCTTGGCCAGCCCTTCGCTGTCCAGGACGAGGGTGCCACCGGGGACGGCGGGAGAGCGGGTCACGCGGCGTTCGCCCCGTCCTGTGTCTGCTCCTGTCGGGCTTGGTGGAGCTGGTCGCGGAGAGTCTGGATCTCCTCGTCCGTGACGGGCCCGTGTTCGGCCTCGGCGACCTGGATGAGCTCGTTCAGATTGTCGCGTTCGATCTGACGGGCCACTGCGGCGGCCACGTAGGCGGACAGTCCGGAGGGGCCGCTGCGGGCCTTGGCGGCTTCGGCGATGTCGCGCGGCATAGTGATGGAATACTTGCCGGTGGGCTCGCTCATGCTACTCATCCTACCTCTCATCCTCTCTGTGGGTGTCGGAGTCCCACCCCGCAGAGACTGGGCCCAAAGCGTCCCCTGGCCAGAGAGGTGGTGGACGTCATGAAAAGTTCGGGATCGCAGACACACGGCGTTCCCAGACGGAGAAGTGGTGGCAAGACCGTGATTGCGGCGCGGGCCGGCAGAGGCACTTCCGCGGGAAGCGCGACGGAAGTCAGGACGCTGGCGGACGAGCTGGGCGCCGCGCTGGTCCGAGCGGTCCGACTGGGCGCCGCTGATGAGTCGGTCTCTGCGGGGACAAGCCACGGCACGGTCTTCACCAGCTCGTATGTTTCCGCGCTCGGCCATCTGGAGATGCGCTGGCCGCAGGTCGCGGCGAAAACCCGCAACGAGACCAACGATGCACTGTGCGCGATCACCCAGGCGATGCTCCGGAACGAGCGAGGCCGCCCCAATGACGAGTTGCTGCGGCAGGCGCTGCGGGACTGGGCGTTCGTCGTGCCCCGGCCGGACCCGCGTACGGCGCCCGCCGACGTGCGGCTTGCTCTGCGCTGGGTGGAGAGGGCGTCACGCCCCTTGGTCGACTTGATGGACCCGGTCGTCATACGGGCGGTGATGCAAGCCCTGCAGCTGAAACAGGACGGCATGATCGCAGCCGCCGAGACCCAGAGACACAAGCGCATGACCCTCGTGAACGCGGTGCGGTACGCGATCGAGCAATGCGGACTCCGCACCGACCCGATGGCCCCCATCAACTGGCGGATCGCCAAGACCGTAAAGCAGGTCGACCCACGGGTAGTCGCTATCCCTACCCAGGCGCGCTCCTTGCTGTGCGCTCTCTCGTACGTCGGTGGCTACCGGTGTGCCCGCGGACGGCGGTTGGTCGGCTTGTTCGCTGGCATGTACTACGCCGGATTGCGGCCTGCGGAGGCGGTTGCAGTGTCCCTGCCGGACTGCGTTCTGCCTACGGAGGGTTGGGGCAGGGCGATCCTGCACGTCACTCGACCCCAGGCGGGCAAGAATTGGACCGACACCGGACGTCTCCATGACGAGCGCGGGCTGAAGAACCGTCGGCGCGGGGTGCCCTGTCAGTGTCGCCTCTTACGCTCCGCTCTTGAACAAACAGTTCGAATGGAGAGAGGACGCGGATGGGCGGCAACGCATGGACCCACACGGGCCCGTATCAGAATGATCTGGCGGCCGCGTTCCGGCAGGCCCAGGAAGACGAGTTGGCGCGAGACAGCCACGGCTTCGAGGGACGGTCCGTCGAGCAACTCTGGCGCGACCCGGAGTGGCAGGAGTACGTCTTCACCGGTGGGACCGGCACCGTGCTGGACTTCCCTCTCATGATCGAGGCCACGGACACCGATGACGGTCCGTTCATGCGACCGCTGACCGATACCGAGGTGCGTGCGTGGGCTCCACACGGCCGGCCCACCTACGACGAGTGGGACGCCGCTCTCGACTCCGAGCGGTTGGACTTCCCAGGCCGCGCCCAAGGGAACTGCACAGTGCTCTACCGCGACGGTAGGCCCGTGCAGATCGGCTACTGGGGGGTCACCGCCGACTAGGGCGACCCGTACCGCTTTGCGATGTGGCCCCCGCACCTGTCCCGGGCCACGTCGTTTTGCGGGTCTCACCTGGCGTGATGCATCAAGATCCCGTCCACGCCTCGTCCACAGACCTCGACATACGGCCGCTTCGGGCGGCATATGGCTGCACACATACGCGAAGACCCCGTTCTCAGCGTTTCCGCTGGTGACGGGGTCTTTGGGCACCTCATAACGGGTGCCCCCGGCAGGATTCGAACCTGCGCACACGGCTCCGGAGGCCCCTTCACCATGAAGCGTTTGGGCAGGTCAGAAGTCTCCGAAGCCCAAGTTAGGCATCTCTAGTCCACAGGTAGTCCACGGCTCGGTCGCCGTCGAGCTGGCTCCGGGTGGGCACCATCGTGAGGTGGCCCAACACTTCCGTACGGGACAAGGGCCAGGAACGGCCCTCTGGATGGTCAGGGAACCAGTCGGATTATCGAAAATCTCTTGTACGCAGGACTCGACAAGTCTCTTAGAACCCTAGAGTGTTCAGCCGCATATGTTTCCATCGAGGCAATTGCTGCCGCACCTTGCCCGACAGCCTGCCCAACACGCCGCAGTGCATTAACCCGGACGTCACCTGCAGCGAATACACCCGGGAGATTAGTTTCGAACGGTAGCTTCCCTCTATGGGGTCTCAAGTGATGGTCAGTCTTGATGCATCCATATATGTTGAGGTCTACTTTCTCGGCCCCCAGTGCCTGACTGTCACTGTCCGGATGAAGCCACTTGGTGTCCGGTTTCCCGCCAATCAGTATGTAAGCTGATGACACCTTGATTCTTCTTACTGGCTGAGAGGTGTCATCCACGCTCTTAAGCTTCACTTGCGTCAATTGGGGGTCCCCCACGAATCTCTGCACCCTCCATCCCTCGATTACTTCAATGTTTTGGGCGTCGTGCTCTTTCCATATGCGATCTTGCAATGCTTGGGACATTCGGTCGAATCCCTTGGCTGCGACCATGTAAACAAAGTCGCTGTCTTCGGCAAATTGCAGGACAGCCATGGCGGCCGAGTTCCCCCCGCCGACGACGACTATTTCCTTTCCTTTTTCTCGCTGCTGATCGCAGGGTAGGGCGGCGTAGTAGACGCCCCTCCTTGGAAGCTTCAAATTGAGCCTATTCGGGCTCGTCCCGCAGGCGAGGAGAACCATCCCGGCGCTGACTTCGGTATATTTGTTATTGATTACATTGGACACTCCAATTCGGTAACGACCATGGAAGTCCTGTTTGATGTATTGCGCCCTAAGCATCGGCGCAAAGTCAACCTGGGCGAGATCCCGAACCTGTTCGATTGCTAGCCCGGCGAGTCTTGTTCCGGAAATCCCATGAGGAAATCCCAGGTAATTATCGATCGGATTTATAGATGTTACTGCCGTTCCGCCCGGCGAGTTGCTTTCGATGAGTAGTGTGCTGAATCCGGAATTCACACTTGCGCTGAGCGCGGCAGACAATCCCGCAGGCCCCGCCCCAATAATGACTACATCGTAGGGGTGGTAGAAAAATGAGCTGGAAGGTCTTGGAAATATGTCCAGCGCGTTGAACAGTCTTTCCAGTGTCCAATTCCTGATTCGTCTTCCGTCGACCGCCACGGTGAGGTCCCGCCCCGACTCGTCAGACCAGTCGTAGACAACGGAGTTTCGGTACAGAAAGTCAGTCAGAGCATCCGCGTCTCCTGTGTCCTTCGGGCCGGTAACCACTACGCGGGGCTTGAGGGGACGCCATGCAGCATAAAGCGGCTTAATTTCCTCCCGTATAGAATCCGATGTACCTTGGATTCGCTGAATAGTATTACTGCTCACTTCGGTGCGCGACTTAGTGAGCAGTGCCAGTGACGCCCCGGGGCAAATTCGCTTTATTTCGAGCAGGAATTGCTCACCGTCGCCGTCGATCAATTTTCCATCGGCGATTACAATGGCGATGAGCTCCCGCGCCTTCGGGCTTCTTTTTATGGCATCCATAACTTCACGTCGACTTGCGGCCGCGATCACATTCAGGCCGATCATCGACCAGCCTAGGACTTCCTGAGTGAGCCTGTTGCGTGCCCACGGATCCGAGTGAACCAAGAGGAGAATCGGTTTATCGGTTCGCATGAGGATCATCTCTCAAAAGCTGCAAGCGCTTGAAAGAGGGTGAGATGTGCAGCTAAATTATCGGGTCTCGTATGGGGTCCTTAGTTGATGTGCCTAGAGGTTTCATTCCTTACGGGCACCTCACCACTAGATACTCGCCTCCTTCTAGGTTCAGTCAACTCAAGAAGCACTGCAAGTCCATCAGAATGCTTCGATATTAAACAACTTCGCCGCTCCCCCTCCTTGCGTCTCGTGGGCTGAACCTCGTCCGTTGTGAACGTGTGGAGTTCGGCAGAGCCGATTCGAGCTGGGGTTTGAATGGCCAGGGCAAGCCGGGGGGATCTCTACCTCCAGTACGGGCGGCGGCGTTGTCACGGGTTTCGGCCTCCGCCGAGGGAAGTTAGCCACGACGGTGGGCGCACGGATCGATCAGACGCGCGTGTGCCTCGCTGAACCTCCACCGGCCTCAACCACGCTGTCGGGTTCTGTGGCGTCGGCTCGGAGCGGATCGGTCCGACGGCCGAGGCCAAGTGGCCGACATCTCTGGACGGAATCGGACCTGGTCTTCACCACCCGCTACGGCACCCCGGTGGAGCCGAGGAACTGCAACCGCGAGTTCAACCGGCGCAGCGACCGGGCCGAGGTCCGCCGCATCCGCGTCCATGACACCCGCCACACCTGCGCGTCGCTCCCGGCCGTCCTCGACGTCCACCCCCGGATCGCGATGCAGATCCTCCGCCACTCGGAGATCGCGGTGACCATGGAGGTCTACACGCACGTGCCCTCCGCCGAGACCCGTCGGGCGCTCCGCAAGCTCGGTAAGGCGCTGGGCGGAGGCGGCAAGCAGAAGAAGGAAAAGAAGGGGAAGCGCAAGCAGCAAAAGGGGGCGGAAGAGCCGTCGAGCAAGGACGGCCAGCAAGAGTCATAGCGATGCGTACTCCGCTGCTGTACGCACGTCAGAGGCCCATTCACGATCACGTGAATGGGCCTCTGACCCGTGTCGGGGCGGCGGGATTTGAACCCACGACCTCTTCGTCCCGAAGCAACTTGGGTGGGGGCTCTGCCCTGGAGTGGTGTGGCACTCACCTGCGCTGATGGTCCGCAGACGCTCGCGTGCGTCCGCCGCTGTCCGTCGGCGTTGTCACGCAGTTAGACACTCATGGCTGCTGCGCAGCTTGCTTCGCTGCCGTGTTCCGGGCGTGAGCTTCGCGTCGCAGTCGGCGTTCGTAGTCCTCGATCTGGCGAGCTATGGGGATGCTGGTGGCAGTTCGGATCAACCGCTCGTTTTCACGATCCACCAGGAAAGGACCGTTGCCTCCCAACCGAGGGCGCTGTCCGCTCCGACCGTCCCGGACCGCCCCCCAGTAGAAGATCCACCCGAACGGCAAGGCCTCCACGCGCAGGATCTTAAGGTCGTACGTGACGTGGCCCCGCACGTCGTCGATCTCGGCAAGCACCAGCCGGCGCGCGTCCTCCTCGGTCAGCATGATCCGATGATGACATGGCGCCTTCACGTGCTGGCTGGCGTACACCCGCTTTTAGGAGAGAGGCGGGGGAACGGGGGCGCTGACCTGGAGCTTCGATACCTGGTCGGGCCACGGGGAACTTGACCGCGACACACCCCCGTTGACCGTGGCTGACCCCTGCATCTGGCACGGCAGTGGCACGAACCTCAGCCGACGACAGCCAGCCACGACGGCGGGTGCGCCGACCGACGACGCACGCGTGTGCCTCGCTGCACCCCCACCGGCATCAGCCACGTTGGCGGGATTGCCGTCGACCAGAGCAAGTGGCCACGGCCGGCCCGTGACGACGGCCTGAGCCCTCAGCTTGGGAAGCTGCTGGCAGTTGGGGCTGATTGGGGTGCTGACCAGGGCATCGGCAAAGTTGCTCGATGTCCGGTTCGTGATCATGTGAGTCCGAGGAGGGCGAGCGGTCGGCGGGCGTCGCGGGCGTTGTGCCGCAGAGCGGAAGCGATGTTGGTTTTGCCGGCCACGCGGAGGGCGCCGAT
>NZ_JBLRVZ010000030.1:198768-200708 GCF_048159505.1 Streptomyces sp. T028 | reverse complement strand
CCGATACTGGATGTATCGGGGTGATCCCGACAACGCGGCGAGCGTGCGTGCCAGGCGTCGCCGGGCAGGCGGGACTTTCGAAACACGCCCTAGGAGGGCATCCCTCAGGAATGATCGATGCGGCCCCCGGGTTCCGGCCCGGGGGCCACGTCCGCCATCCGGGCAGGTCTGCCGCCAACACGCGGCCGGCACGGGTGCTTCGTCCCCGCCGCCGTGAAGGATCGCGTCATGGTACAGACCACTTCCGTCGCAGACCCGGCGCACCGGCCCGTCGTGGCACGCCGCCTGCGCGGCTTCACCGGTGCCGGATACGACAAGGGGCGCCCTCCGCTGGTGCAGGCCGCCTGGTACGCCGCCCAGCATCTGCTGTTCACCCAGTGGTGGTTCCCGGCCCGCTGGCGGCCGCCCCTGCTGCGCGCCTTCGGCGCCCGCGTCGGCCGGCGGGTGCTGATCCGGCGCGGGGTGCGCGTCCACTGGCCGTGGAAACTCGACGTCGGCGACGACGTCTGGATCGGCGAGGACGCCTGGATCCTCAACCTCGAACCGGTCACCATCGGCCACGACTCCTGTGTCTCCCAGAGCGCCCTGCTCTGCACCGGCGGCCACCGCCGCCGCAGCGCCACCTTCGAGTTCGACAACGGCCCCATCCGGCTGGAGCCGGGCAGCTGGGTCGCGGCCCGCGCGGTCGTCCTGCGCGGGGTCACCGTGGGCCGCGGGGCCGTGGTGGGCGCGGGCGCCGTCGCCCACCAGGACCTGGCGGCCGGCGCGGTGCTGACGACCGGTGCCGCACCCGCGCGGGGAGGAGCCGCATGAGACTGGTCCATGTGGTCACGCTCGTCAGCGACGACGGGGCCTTCGGCGGTCCCACGAGCGTGGCGGCCGCCCAGCTCGAGGAGTGCGCCGCCCGCGGCCACGACGTCCGGCTGGTGTCGCTGTGGCGGGGCAGGGGCGCGGCGCCGGCCCCGCGACGGGTCGGAACCGTCCCGTTCGTCTCCCGCCCGGCCCGGCGCCTCGTCCCCGGCCGGGGCTGCCTCGGACTCATGCACCCGCTGCTGCTGTGGGACCTGTGGCGGGAGACCGGCCGCGCCGACGCCGTGCATCTGCACGCGGGCCGCGACCTCGTCTCCCTCGCCGCTCTCGCCATGGCCCGGCTGCGGGGCAAGGACTACGTCACACAGACCCACGGCATGGTCGAGCCCCGCACGGCCCCCGTGGCGCGGGTCTTCGACCGGCTGTTCGTGCCCCTGCTGCGCGGCGCCCGCGCGTGTCTCGTGCTCACCGAGCGGGAGCGCCGCGAACTGTCCGCGGTCCTGGGCCCGGACGGCCCCCCGCTGGTCGACCTGCCCAACGGCCTGCGGGTGTCCACCGCGCCGGACGCCGGCCGGGCGCCCGCCGACCACGAGGTGATCTTCCTGGCCAGGCTGCACCCGCGCAAACGCCCCGAGGCGTTCGTCGAGATGGCCGCCCTGGTCCACAAGGAGTTCGACGGGGCCCGCTTCACGCTCTACGGCGCCGACGAGGGATCGCTGCCCGGCGTGCGCAGGCTGATCGGGGACCGGGGCATCGCCGACGTGGTCTCCTACGGCGGCGCGCTCGACCACGCGGCGGCCCTGGAGGCCTACCGCAGGGCCGCGGTGTACGTCCTGCCCAGCGTGCAGGAGCCGTTCCCGATGACGGTCCTTGAGGCACTGGCCGAGGGAACTCCGGTCGTGTGCACGGACAGCAACGGCATCGCGGCCGAACTGGCCCGCAGGCAAGCGGCGTTGGTCACCGACGGCAGCCCCGAGGCGCTGGCCGACGCGGTGGGCCGGCTGCTCGCCGACCCGGACCTGCGCCACCGTCTCGCCGACGCCGGCCGGCGCGCGATCGACGAGGTCTTCTCCATTCACGCGGTCGTGGACCGGCTGGAGAGGCTCTACCGGGAGGGATGACGGAAGCGG